>CACXFU010000159.1 GCA_902767035.1 uncultured Ruminococcus sp. | reverse complement strand
TTTCTCACCCAAAGGTCTTAACTAAAGGGTTTTTATTTCGTTATTGTTCGGTTTTCAAGCTGCGATTCGCTGTACCACTCTCTTTGGGTCAGCTCGAATATTATATCACATATTCTCGACATTGTCAAGTGGTTTTTCAAATTTTTTTAAAAAAATTTTTCGCGGGCCGTTTTTGCGCCATTTTCTATGAATTTGCCGCCGCCAGTCCGCTCAGAATTATCACCACATACCAGCCCAGACACACCAGTATCAGCAGATTTGCAAACACCGCCGCCCTGGCCTGCTTCACCGGCAGCGCCTCTTCCTCGTCCTTAAAATACAGCCGCTTCACCATCAGCAGCCCCATAAGCAGACCCACAAATGACGCCAGCACATAGAATATCCCTATAGCGTCATCCGCGCCGGTAATACCTATCGCTTCCGTCAGGCTGTAAAGCTCCGCCACAAGATTGTTGAACGAATGAATGATTATCGAAGGTATTATCGAGCCGCTCTCCATAGCTATCACCGCATAAAGCAGCCCCGACACAAAAGCCCCTGCCGCCTGCGGTATATTCCCGTGCATCAACCCGAAACAAAGCGCCGAAAGCAGCACCGCCGCACTCTTGCTGTATGGCGCGACAGCGTTGAGTATAAGGCACCTGTATAAAAACTCCTCGATTATAGGTGCTGCGATTATCACATAGCCTATCTGCAAAAGCACCGCTGCCTTTGACGGCTGCACTATCGAAAAATCACTTGTAGGCACCTCTATCCCGGAGGTGTTCAGTATCCCCACCAGATACGTTGTCAGCATCGTCGCTACCATTCCCACAACGTGATTCGGCGTACACCACAGCGCCCCCGTGATGACATTTTCCTTTGAAGGCTTCAGCCACGGCGCTATCCGCCCCTTGAACAGTGCGTGTGCCAGCACCGCCGTCAGCAGCACGCTCACAAGCGTAATACTGATATTTCCGGCCATTCTGAAAGAGGTAGACCGCATGATATCATCATTGTCCCCGAAATATTTCAGCACACTTTTTATATTGAGTGAGAACGCACCGTTATAATATGTATAGGCCGCTATATAGAACACGATCCTTGCTGCCCTCGTCATCACCTGGTAGAAAAGCAGGAGCGCACCGAGCTTGTAACAGTCAAGCGCGATATTGTTTTTCTCCTCTGCCTGCTCAGGTGTAAGGTAAGGTCTGATACTGCTCATCGTTTTCACCTCCGCAATATAAATAGTATACCACACCTTCTGTGATAATTTCAAGTTAAGTATAAGCGCAGGCCAGAAAATATATGAGCGAATTGTAAACATATTTTGATAATTTTGTTATCACTATTGCAATTTTCGGGGAAGGCGTTATAATATATTTAGCACTCAAAGCTAGAGAGTGCTAATATTTTTGAGAAAGGTTGATAATAATGGCACAGACCAAACAGTTCAAGGCTGAATCAAAAAGACTTCTTGATATGATGATCAATTCGATCTACACTCATAAAGAAATATTCCTGAGGGAGATAATCTCAAATGCCAGCGATGCTATAGACAAGCTCTATTTCAAGTCGCTGACGGATACCTCTGTAGGTATGAACAAGGCTGATTTTGAGATAAACCTTGCTGCCGACAAGGAGGCACGCACCCTCACCATTTCCGACAACGGCATCGGAATGACCGAGGAGGAGCTTGAAAACAACCTCGGCACTATCGCAAATTCGGGCTCATTTGCCTTTAAAAAGGATAACGACCTCGGTGATGACGTTGATATCATCGGTCAGTTCGGTGTGGGCTTCTATTCTACGTTTATGGTAGCTAAAGAGGTAACCGTGATCACAAAGGCATACGGCTCCGACACAGCCTACAAGTGGGTCTCGAACGGAGTTGACGGCTACACCGTTGAAGAGACCGAAAAGCCCGACGGCGTCGGAACGACCATTATACTTACGATGAAGGACGATACCGATGACGAGAAGTATTCGGAGTTTCTCGATCAGACCAAGCTCCAGTCTCTGGTCAAGAAGTATTCCGACTATATCCGCTTCCCTATCAAGATGGAGCTTGAAAAGACCCATTATGAGGACGCCGACAAGGAGCCTACCATAACAAAAGAGGTCGAGACCCTCAACAGTATGACCCCTGTATGGAAGAGAAACAAAAACGAGCTCACAGATGATGACTACAACAACTTCTATATGGAGAAGTTTATGGACTATGAGCCCCCTATTACTCATATCCACTCAAAGAACGAGGGCATCGCTACCTATGATGCACTTCTCTATATCCCTGCAAGGGCGCCATTTGACTATTATTCCAAGGACTATGAAAAGGGGCTCCAGCTCTATTCGAGCGGCGTAATGATAATGGAAAAGTGCGCTGACCTTCTTCCCGACTGGTTCAGCTTTGTAAAAGGCGTTGTTGACTCTGAGGATCTGTCTCTCAATATCTCGCGTGAGCTTTTGCAGCATGACAGACAGCTGAAAATAATCGCTAAGAACCTGGAGAAGTCTATCAAGAACGAGCTCACAAAAATGCTCAAGAATGACCGCGAGAAATATGAGAAGTTCTATAATGTGTTCGGTCTCCAGTTCAAGTTCGGCATCTATCAGTCCTACGGCGCTGCTAACGACACCCTTAAAGACCTTCTTATGTTCAAGTCCTCATTCGAGGGCAAGAACGTTACCCTTGCCGAGTATGTTTCCAGAATGAAGGAAGACCAGAAGGAGATATACTACGCCTGCGGAGAGAGTGCTGAGAGGATAGAAAAGCTCCCTCAGCTCGAACGCTTCAAGGATAAGGGTCTTGAGGTGCTCTACCTCACTGCCGATGTCGATGAGTTCTGCGTAAAGGTAATGATGAACTACGACGGCAAGGCCTTCAAGTCTATCAGTGATACGGATATCGACCTTGACACCGAGGAGGAGAAAGAAGCAGCCAAAAAGCTTGATGAAGAGAACAAGGATATGTTCGACTTTATGCAGAAGGCTATCTCAGACAAGGTAAAGAGCGTCCGCCTTTCAAAGAAGCTGAAATCTTACCCCGTTTGCCTGTCATCTGACGGCGCTATCACTATCGAGATGGAAAAGGTGCTGAACGCTATGCCTCAGAACGAGGGCAACAAGGTCAAGGCTGAAAAGGCTCTTGAAATAAACCCCGAGCACCCGATCTTTGAGAAGCTGAAAGATCTCTATGAAAACGACAGGGACAAGCTCACCGATTACACAAAGCTCCTTTATTCTCAGGCACTGCTCATCGAGGGTATGTCGATAGAGGATCCCGTTGAGTTTGCAAATCTTGTCTGCGGACTTATGGTCTGATTTCTTGACAAATATGTTCATTTATTGTATAGTAAAACCGAGGGATATAATGCCCTCGGTTTTTTAGATAACAGAAAAGGACATCACAATGAGAAAAGACGTATTTGTGCTGGCAGCTGCCCTGCTGCTGGTCTCCTGCGGTACGGATATCGAGACTGCGTCAGTCAACAAGGCTGTGACCACGACCGCGGCCACAACTACGGGCGTGACTTCATCTGTCACTCAGACGACAACTGCTGCCGAAAGCTCAGCTGCCGTACCCGAGGAAAAGGAGCAGGAGCCCGTACTGAAATATAATAACGAGATAGAGGTGTTCTCAAAGGCTACACTGTCGGAGATAGTTACCGAGACGAATGCAAAGCTTCTCGAGCCCGATATGCTGATAGATACTTCCGAGATCGGGGAGAAGAAGATAACAGCAAAGGTATCTCTTGACGGCCGCGAGACCGAGACCGAGCTTACCGTAAATATCGTTGATAAAACGCCGCCCGTCCTTCTTACGGGAGACTATATAACCGTGGCGCAGGGCTCAGCATATGATCTGTCGGGCTTCGGCGCCTATGCCGATAACTGTGACCCCTACCCCACACTTTCTGTGAACGGCTCAGTTGATACGTCATCGCCCGGCACTTACAGCGTTGACATCACCCTTTCTGACAGCTCAGGCAACAGCGACACCAGAACCGTCACTGTCGAGGTCGCAGGGCAGGTCTCTTCGTTCATTCAGCCTGATAACGGCACTATGACCTTTGCCGACTACCGCGCCAGATACGGTGAAAACGTCGGGATAGATGTTTCTGCATGGCAGGGCAGCATTGATTTTCAGAGCGTGGCCTCTGAGGGGTGCAGGTTTGCAATGGTGCGCGCTGGGCGGTGCACTGGCGGCCTTTATGTTGATGACTACTTCCTGACGAATGTTGACAATGCCAACGAAGCAGGTATTGACTGCGGAGTGTATTTTTACAGCTCTGACAATGACCCCGATGAGGTACGCGAGCACGCAAGGTGGGTAGTGAACTCACTTAACGGCAGAAAGCTCTCCATGCCCATAGCTTTTGACTGGGAGGACTTCGGCAATTTCAGGAGCTACGCAATGAGCCTGCATGACCTGAACGACCTTTACAAAGCCTTCAGGGAGGAGGTCGAAGCGGCAGGGTATGACGCAATGCTTTACGGCAGCAAGAACTTTCTGAATAGCGCGTGGGACACTGACGGCGAGAACGTATGGCTTGCGCACTATGTCGATCAGACTGATTATTCGGGGCAGTATTCGCTCTGGCAGACGGGCATCGGCAGGATAAGCGGCATCGACGCAGATGTTGATCTTAATGTGAGGTTTTAAAAAAAGCGAGGTAGTAAACATACACTACCTCGCTTTTTTATCACTAAGAAATCTTACGTATTGTATTATCTTCCAAACTGATTGAATATTCAGCTAAAACCATTCCTGAACCTGCTTCTTTTGCATCAAACTCTTCGTTTTCAACACGATCGTGTATAGTTACATATAAATCTGCAGCTGGTCTAATAATAAATGTAGTAGTATTAAGCGAATAATTAACAATCACATGAACTTCCTTATCATCTTCAAAATACGTATTATAATAATCAACCGCATATTCTTCAATATTAAAAAATGAAGCTACTCTAGATAACCTCCAATTGCCTGTAACATCATTCATCATTGGTCCATCATAGTCAATATCTATACCATCTTTTGATAATTCTTTATCACTAACGCCAACAACGTTCTTATCTTCTTTGGTAGTAGTTGCTGTTGTCGTTGTTGTAGTTGTAGTAGTTGTTGTGGTAGAAACCGTTTCTGTAGGAACAGCTTCTGTTGTGGTTGTACTTGTCGTAGTTTCGGCAGTAGTAGTTACTGTTGTAGTACTAGTTTCAGATTCTTGATTGTTAGTGTTTATGCTATCAACAGATTGTGAATCAACTACCGAGGAAGTATTATTTTCTTCTTTTTTATCCCTTCGAGGAGCAGTTACTGTTATTCCAACTATAAACAAAACAAATGCAACTATTAATTGGATCCAAAAGGCTTTTTTATCATTCTCTCTAAATAGTGCAACTTTTGATAAAAATGGAGAAACCACAATGGCAGAAAAAACGATTATTATTCCACCTATTATATTATTTTTACCAACAGAAAAAGCACCAACAGCCATAAATAAACCAAACCCAAATAAAACCCATTGAATAGTGTTTAAAACTTTTTTGTTTTTCATAACTCACCTGCTTTTTTATCAATATATTGCATTATAACTGTATTATATCACGCAATAATTCTAAAGTCAACAAAAATAGCTTTCCTCCTCAGAGCGTCATTTGGTCTAGCATCCTCTCCGAGGTAGTTTAGCCATTTACAGAGCTATCGCCATTGTAAAGTGACCGCAACTGTCAGTAGAACCGCAAACTTCTCACAGCGACCGAGGAATGTACCCCCTTGTGGGGTGCGTGAGGAGGTCGCTTTTTAGTAGGAGCAGGCGGTGAAAAAGCACAACAAACCTTGTGTGAAAAAGTCTATCCAACACAGGTGTTGGGTAATTCTAGCGCCGCACACTCTTAAAAGCGAGACCATTCAACCACCCCCTGCGGGGCGGCATCTGGTCTCGCCGGGGTTGGGTAGTGGTTCTAAAATCAACTGTGATGAACTTCCGAGTTTACAGCTGGTGATACTAACAAAATAGCTCTGAATCAAGCGCAGCCCCACCACTAAAGTGCAAACGTCTAGCCACCTCTCCGAGGTGGTATCACCGTTTGCAGGGCTCTCGCCCATTGACAGGCGACCGCAGCTGCCGATAGAACCACTATCTTCTCACAGCGACCGAGGAGTGCACCCCCTTGTGGGGTGCGTGAGGAGGGAGCCTTTAGTGGGAGCAGGCCGTTGTTCTTCAATGCTTATTATCCTGGCAATTCTATCGATTTCGGCTCGAACGCCGCAAAAGCAAGCCTTGCCGGAGCGGTGCTCGCCGCACGGCTGGGCACACTAAAAAAAGAGCGTTCGGAGCAGACACTGCGCACATCTTATCGTTTATAATTCTTAATCATTTTGTCAATGCGACCGCAAAAAAACGCAGAACGTTATCATCGTCCTGCGTTTTTTACTGTTCAAAACCCGTCTTTCCAGCGGCGGATATTACTCTGATCGAACTTGTATACCCCGACCTCAAAGCTCTCTCTTTCAAGCTGCTCCTGCGTGAACCAGGCGGAGGCTTCATCTCCTTCTCTGTTTATCACGATATGAAAGCACACTGCCGGTATAAAGCTCTGCCCGATAAGGTAGCATTTCTCTCCCTTTTCGTTCTCCGCTATGTCAACTATCATTACAACGTGGCTGTCATTGCAGATAATATCACCTATCCTCAGCTCGCTGACAGGTATGACCTCTGACTCGTTCTGCAGAGAGATAGTGCCTGCGTAATTCATCACTTCTTTCAGATAGTTCCTGTACTCCTGCTCGCTGTCGTCATAAAAAGCCGCAGGTATCTCCATTGAAAGCTCTCCCAGCACAAGCATTCTCTTTCCGTCTCTCCAGCGTTCATAATTGCACTCGTCACCGTTTGAAAACTGGAATGATATCTTGTCATACTGCTTGTTCTCATAAAAGTAGTCGCTGTACAGCCTGATTATGCTGTCAGCACACTGCTGATATCCCTCGTCGCCCAGACTTATATTAAATATAGCAGCAGCGTCATAAGGGCTCATAGTCGAACCGTCATAAACAGGCAGCTTTACGCCGTGAGGCAGCACAGGATACTCACGCAGATACTCCCCGAAGCTGCCCTTGTCTACAGCAATGCGCGTATATCCTTCGGGCGGCTCTATTCTTGACTGCACCGTTGTGCCGTCAGGGTCCAGACCATTGACCTTATAATCTATCTCAGACTGTTCAATGGTAAGCTTAGCCGCTTTCCAGGTCGGGTTCACACGAAAATATATCGCCACCAGCGCAGCCGCGAACAGAATTACAAAGATCAGCAGTATGATCAATAATGTTCTGTGCCCTGATCTCTTCGCTCTTTTTTCCGTAATGACATCTCCCTTCTCAGTTCCTGTTCAGTCATAACAACAAAAGGCCTTTCCCCATCATTCCCAAATGCTGCTGACGCCCTTCATATGCGCCTTCATTTTCAGAAGATCCGCCGCATTTATCACGCCGTTTCCGTCAACGTCAGCGCAGGTAAAGTCGTCA
>CACXFU010000158.1 GCA_902767035.1 uncultured Ruminococcus sp. | reverse complement strand
TATATTATATGGAAAGGACTGATAATATGAAGAGAAAACAGATATTGAGCAGCATCTGTGCTGCGGCAATGGCTGTAAGCTGTATGACGGTATCAGTTGATGCAGGCTACAGCGATATAGTCTGGGAAGAATACGGTGAAACTATAAGAGCTCCTTACATTGCCTATCATATTCACAGAAGCGGAACAGTCTGGACACCTCCTGAAGAAGACGCAGGCGATACCTCTTGGGAAGACGGTTTTAATCACATTCTATACAAACACTATGAGGGAGACTGCTGGCATGACGGCTATGATATTTACCGCTGTGAAACAACCGACGGAGCACCCGGTTCAGAAACCTACGGTGAGCCTAATGGTGTCTCATATTTCTGGGAGTGGAACGGCTTAGGCGGTCATCAGTATGTTGATACTGTAGTTGCACCGACCTATGAGCATAAGGGCTATACCCACCACGAATGCACGGTATGTGGCTGGAACTATGATGATGCCGTGGTCGATATGCTCGTAAACGATGACGAAGAGACCTATACCGACGATGAGGGCCATGTTATAGAGCGTGTTTCTATTAATCCTGCCGTGATAACGCTTGAACAGGAGCGTTACAGATACCAGAACGGTCAGGAGATCGAGCCCGTGATAAAGTCGGTCGTTCTCGGCGAAAAGGAGCTCAACCATGGTCTTGATTACATAGTGAACTATGAGGACAACATACAGCCGGGGACAGGCAGAGTTATCATCACAGGCGTGGGCGCTTATAAGGACACTGCCGTTGCAGAGTTCACCATATTTGATAATTCAATTATGACAATTTCTCAGGGCACCTCAAACGGTGAGGCCATAACGCTCGACGGCGTAAGCTTTGACCTTGACGGCTATGATTTCAGCGCAGATTCCGGCGACAGGATACCCGACTTCCCTGACGGCACACATACCCTTACCGCAAAGAAGGACGGCTATGTTACCAGACAGTATCAGATAGCGATAGAGGACGGGAAGCCTACCGAGCCGATAAATATAGAGCTCCACCACCTCGGTGACATAAACGGCGACGGCAAGCTCAACGCGGCCGACCTTTTAAAGGCAAAGAGCCATATCAAGGGCATAACAGAGCTTGAAGGGTATGACCTTGAATGTGCAAACGTTGACGGCAACGCAGGCATCAAGGCATCTGACCTGCTTAAAATGAAGGCTCATGTCAAGGGCGCAAGCCTTTTGTGGGAGTAATAATTTCAGCTCCGTCTGACAGAAAAAACTGTCGGCGGAGCTGTTTTTCTGAAAAAATTACGAAAATGAAAAAATCTATTGACAAAGCGCTATGATTTGTTGTACAATTAGTATCGGAGAAATATCCGATGTTCAGTCGGAAAAACATCTTTTGTATCTATGAGGTGATCGCTGTAATGGCAAGTGACGACGTACCAAACCGAGGTCTTGGGAGGTTTTTTATCAGAACAGGTCTCAGACTTATGGGTGTGAGAGACCCCGAAAAGCGCGACAGCGTGACCGAGGAGCAGATAATGCTCATGGTCAACGAGGTCGGTGAGACGGGTGCTCTTGAAGAGAGCCGCGCCGAAATGATAAGCAATATCTTCGACTTTGACGACATTGAGGTAAGCGAGGTAATGACCCACCGCACCGAAATGACCGCTATCGAAGACACCGAGCCCGTAACAGAGGCCGTAAAGCTGATAATCGACGAGGGCTTTTCGCGTATACCTGTCTATCACGAGAACAATGACAACATCTGCGGAGTTGTTTTCGCAAAAGACCTTTTAAGGCTTGTCCTCGATGATACCGACAGAGACCTTCCCGTCAGCGATTTTATGAGAGATGTGCTCTTTGTGCCCGAAAGCAACAAGTGCGACGAGCTTTTTGAGCATTTCACCACCGAAAGGGTGCAGTTTGCCGTTGTTGTTGACGAATACGGCGGAACGGCTGGCATAATAACGATGGAAGACCTTCTGGAAACGATCGTCGGAAGTATTCAGGACGAATACGACGACGAAACGGAAGAGATACAGACACTTGCTGACGGCTCGCTCTCAGCGCTCGGCTCTGCCGGCTGTGACGACGTTATGGAGGCTCTCGGCAAGGATTATGACGGAGATTATGACACGATAGGCGGCTTTGTTACAGAGCTGCTGGGCCATATCCCCGGAGACGGAGAGAAAGCAGAGCTCGAGTGGGAGGACGTGATCTTCTCCATTCTTGAGGTAAAAGATAAAAAGATAGTGCGTCTGAGGGCTGTAAAAAAGGATCAGGAGCACAAACAGAAATAACAGTGTAAAAATTCGGTAAAGGTCAGGGGTAAGAGTGAGAAGCGGTCTTGATTTGAAGAAGATCTGCTTAGTGGGAGCGCTGGCGGCGGTCGTAGCTGTCGGTTCCCTGCAGGTGTTCAATGAGGAAAAGGCAAAATCGAATAAAGATAACACTCAGCAGTTCAGAACAAGACAGGCTGACGGACCCTCTGTGACTGCTGCCCGAGGGAATTCTTCCTCAGCAGCTGAGGTGCCGCAGAAGGCCTTCAAGCTGCCGAAGTCAGTGGAATATTTCGCTGACGATATGAGCGAGGAGCAGAAACGCGCCTTTGCAAGTGTTTATGACGGCATCTGCAATTTTGAGGAGACTATCCCGATAGACGGCACGGTGATCGACAGGGACAGTGCCGATGACTTTGTCTCGGCGATACTTGCTCAGAGCCCTGATGTTGACCAGATCGGCAGCTCGTATTCTATCAGCTTTGACACTGAGGGCACTGTGAACTCGATAACTCTTGACTACATTATGACTAAGGAAGAGTATGACAGCAGACAGGCCGAGCTCGATGAAAAGTGCAGCGAGATACTTGCAGGAATGAACGAGGGCTGGTCTGATTACAGAAAGGTGATGTATCTTCACGATACGATAGCTGATATCTGCTACTATTCTGACGAGGGAACTGATCCGTATTCGGCTTACGGCTGCCTTGTTGACGGAAGAGCCGTGTGTCAGGGGTATTCAAAGGCGATGCAGACGCTTTGCCTGAGAGCAGGGATAGACTGTATCTGCGTGAGCGGTTATGCCTCAGACCCATATGGCGCACAGAGCCATATCTGGAACAAGATACGCATTGACGATGTATGGGCGAACTTTGATGTCACCTGGGACGACCCACTCACTTCTACGGGGCTGCCTTATCTGAGATACGACTACTTCGGCCTTACCGATGATGAGATAGCTTACGATCATACTCCCGATGAGAACGAATATATAACCTATCCGGAAGCTGACAGCACAGAGCTCAATTACTATACTAAGTCGGGTCTGTTCTATGACGGTGCGGCATCGGCGGAGGACGTTATGAGGTTCTCGGTGATATCTTCAATGTCAACGGGAGACAATACGGCGCGAATGAAGTGCGCGGACGCTGAGCTTTATAATCAGGCTGTGGCTGAGCTTTTCGGAGATTATTCCGGCCAGGGCGCAAAGATATACGGCATTTTAGCTGACGCTGTGGCTCAGACGGGCTCAGGCTGGTCATCAAGCGAATTTGCCTATATCAAGAATGACGGGCTTTATACCATAACGGTATTTTTCAGGTAATTGGTTCAATAAACGCGAATACTGCGCCGTTTGATACAAATTGAGAAAAAAAGCTTGAAATTTGGAACCGAATGTGGTATACTAATATGTGATAGCTTATTTTGTCGGCTAAAAATAAATACAGAGCCGATATTCTATATTTTGGAAAGGAATGTTTATTCTTATGAGCAGCGCAACCAAACAGAAGTCATCGGCAGGAAAAAATGTCCTGATCTTCTTTATAGTTTTTATCATTCTTGAGGCACTGATACTTTTCGGCATCGGAAGAGTGTTCAAGAACAAAGACGTTACCCCGAGCATTGCGGGCTACAGCCTGTATCTGATGGATTCGGGAGCAATGGGCGACAGTGTACCGCAGGGTTCGCTGGTCATCGCTTCAAATATGACCCCGAGCGTTGACAGGATCGGCGAGGCTGTTGTATGCGAGAACGTACCCGGTATCGGAACGAGCGTTTTCAGACTTTACGATATCAACCAGACCGAGGACAAATCCGGCGTTGACTACACCATTTATCAGGAAAACAATCCTAACAAGCTTTATAAGGTAAAGGCTTCAAACATCGTTGGTACTGCTTCCAGCTACTATATGACAGCAGGAAAGGTGCTCAACTTTGTAACCTCCAAGTTCGGCTTTATAGTTTGCCTTGCAGTTCCTCTTTTCCTGTTTATAGTGCTTGAGCTTATAATTGCTATCGCTACAGGCGGTTCATATGAGGACGATGACGACGAGGAAGAAGAGGAAGACTTCGATGAGAAGAAGGAGAATGTAAGCCTTGACGATTTCCTTTTCGGCGGACAGAACGAGGGCGAGCAGATAGCTAACCACCGCAGACAGGAAGCAGCCGAGAGCACAGATGCACGTTCATTCTCAAAGGGCGTCGAGGACATCCCTGCTCCGCCGGCCGAGATACCTGCAGAACCTGAGATAACAGCTCCTGAGGTAAAGCCTGTTGAGACTGCACCCGAGCCTGCTGCGGCACCTGAGCCTGTAGCTCAGCCAGTTGCAGAGGCAGAAAAGCCCGTTGCACTGAGCGATACCGAGAGCCTTACACTTGATACGGCAGCAGCTGCTAGGCCTGCAAGAAGACCTGCAAGGCGCAGACCGAGAACAACAGCTCCGAGAGTTCAGGCAGCCAACAAGGCAAACGCAAACAGCGCATCACAGTCGCTTGAAGACCTGATGAAGCTTATGGAGCAGGAGCAGGAAAAGCTCAAGAACCAGATAAACAATAAATAAGTTTCAATACCCGATACTGAACAGTGTCGGGTATTTTAGTATACTAAAATGTATAGAATATGCGCAAAATGGCGGTTTCCGATGGTCAAATTCTACAAAAGTGATTTTTTTTGAAAAAACTCTTGACAAAGAGAGACAGATAGTGTATAATATCTATTGTTGTGAGGCTGTCATCACGGCCGCCAAGCAATGCCAGCGTTTGTGGGAGCTTAGCTCAGCTGGGAGAGCGTCTGCCTTACAAGCAGAATGTCACAGGTTCGAGCCCTGTAGTTCCCACCACAGATATCTGATGCAGGCATGACCGCATCAGATATTGTTTTTAGAGCGAACGCTCTGCTGGCCGGGTAGTTCAGTTGGTTAGAACGCTAGCCTGTCACG
>CACXFU010000157.1 GCA_902767035.1 uncultured Ruminococcus sp. | reverse complement strand
TTCAAGGAGAATTTGTGTACTATGACGGAAAATATGCAAGCAGGACGTACACAAAGGCTTTAGCCGGTGGTTGTGCGGTGTTGCCTTTATTTCTTTGAAGACTTCTTTGCCCTGTCCAGCACACGCTGCTGAGCTGCGGTTATCGCCTTTATGCTCTTTGTGGTGAAGCCGCCGCCGTAGGTAACTCCCTCATACGTCCTGTAGGCTCTTACCGTAAAGTAGTAGAGTCCGCCCTGTTTGAGACCAGTCTTAGTAAAGGTGGTGGTCTTGTTGTTCACGGTAGCTATCTTTACCCATTTTGAGGAGGCCGTCTTATAGAACACGGCATAGCTCGTCGCGCCCTTCACCTTGTCCCAGTTCAGGGTGACCTCTCCTGCCTTTTCAGACTTGAGCGTAAAGCTCACCTTCGCCGGCTTTGTTGACGTCTTGAAATTCGCATAGTTCGGTGAAAGCACAGTCTTTCCGTTCACTTTGATAAATGCCCTCGCCGTGAAAGCGTAAGCCTCTCCGGGATTGAGCTTGTTTATCAGCATAACGTTGCCCGTGGTGTTTTTATAGTGCTCCCACTTTTTCAGGCTCTTGTTGTAAACATATACGCAGTATCCCTGCGCTGCGTTCACCTTGTCCCAGCTTATCTTCACCGCATTTGCCGACGTCGCCACAGCCTTCATACCGCCAACGTCCTGCAGGGAGATCGCCTGTGTGAAGTCCTGCTTATAGCTCAGGCCGCATACGCTGCAGCTGCTCACTGTGTATCCGCCGGAGAAATATGTCGGCTCTATGGTATGGGTGCTGAACCTGTGGCTAACAGGCCCTGTATAAGCGGCATTGTATCTCAGGCCGCATTCCTCACAGCCGTAGACCGTATACCCAACGCCCTTGCAGTAAGGCGGCATTGTCTTTACTGTCCTGAACGTGTGAACGTGCTGCTCACTTTCATCTATCTGCCCCGAATGCTCCTCTCCGCTCAGGCTGACCTCGTTTTTGTCAGAGGTGTTGCCCGTGAAGAGCTTCACATCGGCGCCTGCCGGCACTGTAAGGTCAGCGCCGCCGTTTGAAAACAGCTCATTCGCGCTTATCTCACCGATCAGAGCCCCGTCGCTCAGACAGATCGCATCGCCCTTGCCTGAACAGATGATGTTGCTCTTTATAAGATCAATGTCACAGTCCTCAGCATAAATGCCGCTGTCTGCGCTGCCTGACAGAGTGTTCTGCTCAACACTGCTGATGCCGCTGCAACCGACCATATGCACCGCATCGTCACCCGAGGCCGATATATTATTATTCTTTATCTGAACATTTATGCAGTCGCAGGCATCTATCGCGCTGCCCGAAGCACCCGATATGATGTTACCCTCTACAGACGGGCTCATGCACCCCGTAAGGTACACGCCCTCACCGCAGTTTACAAGTGTATTGTCACTGACGCTTACCGTCGCGTCCTCACCCGATATGCCCTTGTAGGGAGCATTGACGATAAGGTTGTCGTGCACATTCGCCGAAGCCTTCTGATACACCCTTATGCCGCACTCTCTGGGGTCATCCGAGCCTATATAGTTGTTCACATAGATAACGTTTCCGCTCACCTCAACAAAGGCGCTGTTCGTCATATTGATGATCTGTGACGTCCTGTCCTTGTTGTTGCTGACTTTTATCGGCGCAAGGGAATTCAGGTCAAGATAATTCACGCCGAACTTATAAATCATGCTCATAACATAATCATTCGGCACAAACACAGAGTTCTCCAAATAATTGTCCCTGATCTTTCCTCTGCAGTTTTCCGAATGGATAAGCGTCGGGGTGTTTATCGCAGTGTTGCCGTAAAAATCAAAATCCTTGAAATTTGTCGCGTTGCAGGCACTGTAGAAACAGCTTATAAAGGTATTATTGAATATCTTTATATTCTCTCCTGTAAAGCCCGTATAAACATGGTGTGTTCCCACTCCCGAGGGGCAGCCCGTAAAGGTGCAGTCAGACACGCTCACGTTTTTCATCGACCTGTTATTGTCAACGTCAAAATCTATGTGCAGAGCCTCAGACGACCAGTATGAGGTCGAATTCGTCTGCTCTCTGTACTGCGCCGCCGTTCCCGTGAAATTCTTGAAGCCCCTGAAGTTGCACCCCTTCACGGTAAGATCCTCTGCGCCGTCAAGAAGCACGGCGTGTGTTCCGCAGAAGTTTATAAAGTCAACGTTCTCAATCGTCAGCCCCGTAACATCGCGCAGAGACATTATACCTCTCGCTCTTTCCGTCGACTGCACGTTTCCGTTGAGCGTTCCGCCCTTTATCGCAATATTGCTGTAGCCCGATGTCGATAACAGATACACGTTCGGAGACTCGGGCGACCTGAGAATAGATGCTCCCTCTTCAAGCTCCAGCGTTGTATTTGAAAATATTTTCAGGCTCCTGGCACTCAGTCCCTCAGGGGCGCCTACATAGTATCTCCCCTTTGGCACTACCACCCTTATCGGCACATCACTGCTCAGAGCAGCATTGAGCACCTTCTGTATCGCCAGAGTATCGTCCTTTTTGTCAGTTCCGTCAGCACCGTAATTTAAAATGTTCAGCGTCTTTGCCGCCTGAGCCTCCGCACTCAGCGAGAAGCCTGCCATAGCTGCCGCTGAGACCAGCAGAGCCATCAGCATCGGCATTATTTTTTTAACCATTCAGAAATTGTCCCTTCGCCAGTAGTATGATGTATGTTGCAGCTTTCCGGTCATTGGCCGGAAATATCAGAATCCTATTTTCAGCAGCTTGACCTCGCCCTCGCCGCGGTATCTGAGCCAAAGCCCCTTTTCGCCCTGCCCGAAGGCAATGCGTGCAGAGAAGCTCTCAAATCCCGTTGTCGGCCTGAGCGCGATCTCACCGATCACATTCCCGTCAAGCTCATCCAGCACCTCGAACCTGCCCTTTGCAGTACACAGCGCCGTCAGCGTCAGCTCGCTCTCGCCCTTGAAGTCAAAATACCTGAACCCTATCACAGTCCCGTCAGATATCTCATCTATAAAGCGCTCGGTCTTTCCGTCAAAGTCGCCGTGGTTCACATTCGGGAAGCTCTCCTCGAGCTTTTTGTTCGTACCGTGGGGCATATGTCCGTTCGTGATGACGCACGCTATCACCGCAGGGTATTCTCCCTCGGCTCTGAGCGGTCCGCCGTTAAGCCCGCAGGATGTCATCTCAGCCTGCTTTATCGAGCCGTCCTCTTCGATCCTTATTTTCTCGGCGCAGCCCTGTCTGCTGTAGTCAGACTTATGCGTGAGCCTGTGATAGAACACATACCACTCACCGTTTATCTCTTCAATGCTTCCGTGGGTCGTTCCCGTCATATTGAGCCTGTCCTCGGCCTTTCTGCCGTTAAGGCCTACATCGCCGTTTGAGACTATCGTTCCCCCGAACCTGAAATCTCTGTCAGGCTTGTCACTGACAGCATAGCAAAGCTCGTGATTGAGCTGTGAGGAATAAACAAAATAGTATTTCTCCCCGACCTTTCTTATCGAGCTGCCCTCAAAGAACGGGTGCTCTTCAAAGTCCGTTCCCTTTACCTTGTAGGGTATAACGTGCCTCGGCTTGCTCTTCACAGTCAGCATATCGTCCTCTAGCTCTACCGTCACAGGCCCCATAACACTGTCCTTTTCAGCCATAGCTAGGATCTCTTCGGGCTTTTTATTGAACATCGAGCACTCGGTCTCCACGAACCATTTGCTCTCCATGGCGCCGTCCTGCTCCTCAAAGTTATACTGCGTTCCGTAATACAGTCTTATCGCACCGCCGTCATTTATAACGGCAGGGTCAAAGCATACGTAATCAAGCATCGGCGAGCCGTCAGCGTTCCTGACATATCCGAGGTATTCAAACCTTCCGGCAGGGCTGTCGCTGACAGCCACGCTTACAGGCCCGTAATATCCGCCTACGCCGTCCTTTCCTGACATAGCATAGTAAAGATAGTATTTTCCGTCATTTCCGCGCACACAGTCGGGCGCATACATATAGTTCCTGTTCCCATAGTCAGGGTCCTGCTCTGCCTTGTAGATGACCCCCTCATATCTCCAGTCTGAAAGATCATCGACCGGTGCCGAATACGTCACATAATCCAGCATACAGAAGGTCTCTCCGCCCTCCTTGTCATGAGAGCCGTAAACATAAACCCTGTCCCCGAAAACATGGGGCTCGCCGTCAGGCACATATTCACTTATCGGCAGATACGGGTTAAAAGCCTGCTTTTTCATGATATTCTCCTTTATTTGTCAGTCTTTATCTCTACGGAATTGAACATACCCATTATATAAAGGGGCATAATGTCCTTTTTCCTGATCTTTTTGCCGTTCACCCGAAGCTCGGTGACAACGGTCTGTCCGTCCTCATGCCCGAAGCTCATCTCATACTTGTCGCCGTTGTTGGCCTTACCCTCATATGAAACCGTAAACGTGAACAGGTTAAAGCTCCAGCTGCCGTCCTTGAAGTATACCTCAACGGCGTCACCGTAGTTATCCTGCTCAAGCTCCATAGGCACGTCAAAATCGTACCCCGAATGCTTTATAAGGGTTATGTTCACAAAAGCGAGCACAAAATATACCGCCGCGATGATAACACCTGCTATCACCGCAGTCAGTACGGCCTTTTTCACCATTGTTTTTGTCTTTGAGCTTTTCTTCCTGCTCCTGTGCCTTGCGGCCTGCTCCTCGGGCAGCTGCCTCTGCACTCTGTGAGGTGTCTGGCTCTGCTGCTGGGGTCTCTGCTGCGGCGCCCTCTGCTGGACAGTTCTTTGCTGCTGAGGCGGCCTCTGTCTCACAGGGCGCTGTGCCTGCTGCCGCTGAGCCCTTGCAGGGTGCTCATAAACTCTTCTCGGCGCCTGTGTACGCCTTTGCGTATACTGCGCTGCCCCTCCCGAGGCATTATCTATCCCAACTATCCTGCCGCAGCCCGTGCAGAGCTTTGCGCCCTCCTCCAGCTGCATACCGCAGTATGTACAATATTCTGCCATTTTTATCTTTCCTTTTTCACATTGTTTTGTTGTCCGTATTTATCTCTTTTCCGTCAGTCAAGATACCTCATGACCGCGACCACCTTGCCGAGGATAGTCACCTCATCAACAATGATCGGCTCCATAGTATCGTTCTCGGGCTGCAGCCTGTAATGGCCGTCCTCCTTGTAAAACGTCTTTATCGTCGCAGATTCGTTATCCACCAGTGCACAGACGATGTCGCCGTTCTCAGCAACGCGCCCCTGCTCTATTATTACCAGATCTCCGTCAAGTATCGCCGCATTTATCATCGACTCGCCCTTGACTCTCAGAGCAAACAGCTGTCCCTGATAATGCTTGTCGGGCTGAAAGCTGATATAGTCCGTTATATCCTCTATCGCAGTGATAGGCGTTCCTGCCGCAACAGTTCCCACCAGCGGCACCTTCATACCGTTTCCGCCGGCAAGCTTTATCGCGCGGTTCTGCTTCTCGCCCTTTTCGAGCAGTCCCTTTTCAGCCAGCAGATTTATATACCTGTGCGCCGTTGAAGTAGACCTGAAGCCGAACCTCTCGCAGATCTCTCTCACCGTAGGAGGATACCCCTCTTCCAGCCTTTCCTTTATAAATTCAAACACCTTCCGCTCGTTATCGGTCAGCTTCATATCAGTTTCCTTTCTGTCTGTCATGCAGCATCTGTGCCAGTATTCTTGCAAGCTTGTAAACATCTCCGCAGCCCGTTGTTATGACGAGGTCTCCCTCGCGGGCATTATCAGCGATATACTCCGCACACTGCCTGAAATTGTGATCCTTCTGCTCTGCGCTCTGCCTGTCAACAACATCGTGCTCAGTGAAGAACCATTTTGCGTTTTTCGTCTTTTCTCCGAGCATCTCCGTGTATACTCCCACAGTATTTTTCTCACGGCTGCCCATAATATCCGTTATCACTGCGATATCCGCGATCTCCAGAGCTCTGGCGAAGTCATCCATCAGAAGCTTCGTCCTCGAATACGTAAACGGCTGGAACACTACCCACACTCTGTTGAAATCAAGTCCCTTTGCCGCTTTGAGGGTGCAGGCTATCTCCGCAGGGTGGTGGCCGTAGTCATCAACTATCGTTATGCCGTTCACCTCATCTATCTTCTGGAATCGCCTTATTGCCCCGAAGAAATTATCAAGGCCCTTCTCTATCGGATCCCAGTCAACGCCCGAATACCTTGCGGCTGCCACCGCCGCCAGCGCATTGAGCACATTGTGATCTCCAGGAACGTGGATCCTGAGAGTTCTTACAAACTCACCTCTGTAGTAGACGTCAAATGTCGTCACAAGACCCTTTTTGCTCTTTATCTCAGCGCGGTAATCATTACCCTTGCCGAAGCCGAACGTTATCATATTCTTCCCCTCGACGCCGTTCACGGCTTTGAGGGTGTTCCAGTCGTCACCGTTATAAATAACGGCTCCCGATGCCATTTCCGCGAAGGTGCGGAAGCTCTTGATTATATTATCAAGCGTCTTGAAATACTCCAGATGATCTGCGTCAACGTTCAGTATGATCGCAGCGTCAGGGTAAAGCTTCAGAAAGTGATCCTCAAACTCACACGCCTCACAGACCATAGTCTCGCCTGCGCCTGCCAGCCCGGAGCCGTGGATACTTTGCAGCTTTCCGCCTATAACGCAGGAGATATCTCTGCCCTCGTCAACAAATATCTGTGTCAGCATTGAAGATGCCGTGGTCTTTCCGTGGGTGCCGCAAACGCAGAGCGCATTCTCATACCAGCTCGTCACAAGACCCAGTATCTCCGCCCTTTCGCAGCAGATAGCACCGCTTTCCTTAGCTGCGATGAGCTCGGGGTTGTCAGCCATAATAGCTGCGGTGTAGATAATAAGGTCAGCATCACCGATGTTTTCGGCTCTCTGCCCGAGGTACACCTCAATGCCCATATCTCTTACAGCCTGCAGGGTGTCCGTCTCGTTGTTGTCAGAGCCTGTGATGTAATACCCTTTTGAGTGGAATATCTGAGCTATCGGGTACATACCCGAACCGCCTATGCCAATAAAATGAACGTGCTTTATGCTTTTCAACTGCTCATTAGTTACCAAAATTATCGCCCTTTCCTGAAAATACAATTAATCTATTATATTATAGCACATAATCTTGAAATTGTAAAGTCGCAAGTGCAAAAAAAGTCTTAACCGGCTTGCGGCGAGCACTGTATAATTATAATAAAATCGTCCATATTCATAATACAGGCAAATGAAAGGAGACATCACAATGACAGTTACCGAAATAAAGATCAGGAAGCTCCTTGATGAGCAGCGCTTAAAAGGCATCGTCAGCGTAACGTTTGACGATATGTTTGCCGTCCATGATATCAAAATAGTTCAGGGCGCAGACCGGCTTTTCGTCGCCATGCCCAGCAGGCGCGACGACACCGGAATGTTCAGAGATATCGTCCACCCCATGACAAAGCAGTTCCGCCGCGAGCTTGAGGACGATATCCTCGAAGCCTACCATAGGGAGCTTGCCCTTCATGATACTCTGACGCAGTAACGCAGGGCATTTTCCCCTGTAAATATCAAGAGCTCTGCCTAAGCAGAGCTCTCTTTATGATATTCAGGTTATCCCATTACTACCTCGACCTCATGCTCTGTTCCTGCATCAAATACAGGCAGAACATTTCCGTTGACCTTAACGCCGTCGCAAACAACGCTCTTAACGCCCTTTGAAACGTGCTCAGGGTTCTTGATAGTGATGTTATAGGTGTTTCCTCTGAACATTCTTCTCAGCTTGAAGCCGTCCCACTCATGCGGTATGGAAGGATCTATCTTCAGTCCGTTGTAATCGGGTATGCAGCCGAGAATATACTGCGATATAGCCACAAAGTTCCACGAAGCGGTACCTGTCAGCCAGCTGTTCTTAGCCTCACCGTGACGCTTAGCGTCCTTACCTGCGATCATCTGAGCGTATACATAAGGCTCAGT
>CACXFU010000156.1 GCA_902767035.1 uncultured Ruminococcus sp. | reverse complement strand
GCCAGCCTTACTGCGTCGGATTTATGCACTCTGACAAAAAATCTGACTGCGCAATACGCACACAATGGTCGTGCGGTGTTGCCTTAAATAATACTTGCTTGCTGTAAAGATAGACGCTCAAAGTTTGAGCTGAATTAATTATTTAGCTTCACGCCTTGCTTGGGGGCTTTCCAGCAGCTACTACGTCTGCTGCACGCTCACCAAACCCCTTCGGGTATATAAAACAAAAAGAACTCTGTCGATAGTCTGCTGATATTATATCATATCCTGCATATTTTTGCAAATTTCCGGAAAGCTGCACTGAGGAATGCGCAATTGTAGGTTCTGTACAAAAAATTGGGCTGTAATGCTGTCAAAATCTCATTGACATAATTTTAAAGGTGTGTTAAAATATAGTGTGTGTCGATTTGCGCCGAAGGCTTTGTTTTAGGCGGTTCTGGCTGTTTCTGGAAAAGACGGGGCAGGTCGGCGATTATGCTTGAATGGGGTTTTTGATGTGATATTTGCGGATCTGTTTTTCGTATATCTGTTTTTGCCGATATGCTTGATCTGTTATTTCATAACTAAAGATATAAAAGCGAGAAATGCTGCCCTGATCGTTTTTTCTCTTGTTTTTTACGCATGGGGCGAGCCTGTCTGGATAGCAGGCCTTGTTATCGCTTCTTTTGTTGAATATATAAACGGCCTTGTTGCTTCTCAGTTCAGAGGAAAGGCTGCTTCAAAGGTGGCTGTGTGCTGGTCTGTGATGTTCAATATCGGGCTGATAGCCCTTTTCAAATACACCGACAGCATGGCAGAGGCTGTGAACTCGTGGTTCGGCTATACCGTGACAACCTCACGCAATGCCCTGCCGATAGGCCTGTCCTTCTACGTGCTCAGGGCAGTTTCCTATACTGCTGACTGCGCCCTCGGCAAAACACAGGCCGAGAAGAACTATTTCAGATTTTTGCTCTTTACCTCTATGTTCCCGCAGGTAATGGCAGGCCCTGCCGTAAGGTATGCTGAGATAAGCGATGAGCTCCACTCCAGAAGGACCACCGTAAAGGACTTTTCTGAGGGAATGTCAAGGATAATACTGGGCCTTGCGAAAAAGGCGGTAGTTGCAAATACGCTGCACTCAGCGGTGATATCTCTTTTCGGCACGAAAAGTGACGGCTATTCCGGTGTTGAAACACTATCTGTTCTGGGCAGCTGGTACGGCGCCTTTTTGGTCGCCCTCTGGTATTACTATGACTATTCGGGCTACAGCGATATCGCGATAGGTCTCGGGCGCATTTTCGGCTTCCATTTCAGAGACAATTTCAGATATCCCTTTGCGGCAAAGTCCGTCACCTCTTTCTGGAAGCGCACTGCGGTCTCCGTTAATGCCTTTTTCAGAAGATATATCCAGCATTCCGGCGTTTTCGGCAGATACTGCGCGAGTCTCGGGCTGTCCGCGGCGGCTCTCTGTATGGGCATCTGGCACGGGCTGAGCCTTAACTATATCGTTCTTGGTGCATACCTTGGCGTTCTTATGCTGGCAGAAGCCTTCATAGGCAGAGAGCGCCTTAAAAAGATACCTGCAGCGGTATCTCATATATATACTGTCATTTTTGTGACCGTGGGCTTCGGAATGTTCTACTTTGAAAAGGCAGGAGCTTTCAAGGCGTTCCTGCGCGCGCTCACGTTTAAAAATTCCTTTGCCGACAGCCTTACGGGAGAGGTGTTCCTGAAATACATATGGCTCGTCATTGCTGCGTGCATAATGGCTCTGCCTGTTCTGCCGGCGGTACGCAAAAGCGCTGCCAAGGCACCAAGCTCTGACTACTTTATCAGGATATGTTCAACTGCCTGCAATGTGGCTCTGCTGCTTCTGAGCACGATAATGCTTGCAGGTGTACGCGAAACTTTCATATATTTCTCATTCTGACGGAGAGGGCAGGTAACGATGGACAACACTGAAAACAGAAAAAACCGCCGCAGCTCCCCCATGAATGAGACGCAGCTGCTGATGGAGCATTATACAAAGTCGATAGACGATATCGGCTCCGATGCGGGAAACGAAAAAATAATACAGAAAATAAAAGAGATGAACCGGCGCAGAGGACAAAGCATCTGGACGGACGAGCCTGTGCTGAAGCCCGAAAAAAGCGTCTGGCTCGATGATGAGCCTGCCCCCGGCAAAGTGACCGATGACGGCGGCATCGAGCAGAGACCTGTCGGCGCGGTGCAGGAGAAAAAGCTGATCGCAAAGCCGAAAACTGAGCTTACCTTAGAGGTGTCCCAGAGCGGAGAGAGGCGCATAATGAGCTCAGCTAAACAGACTGTGATGCTGGAGCTCGGCAAAAAGCCGCCGCACAGAGAGCCGAAAGTTAAACTTGACATACAGGAAAAGCAGTTCCCTGACAGAAAGCCCACAAGGCGTGAGCTCTCTCTGAGCCTGCCATCTGCACAGGGCGAAAAGCCCGTTATCACTGAGGCGTCTCCCAAAGCGCCGCGCAGGGTAGTGGTGCCCGTGTATGAGCCTAAGCCGCAGCCTGCCGTGAACAGAGCCGCATCAAGACAGGAAATAAGCATATCTGTCCCGTCACAGGCGGTGAGACCTTCCGTTCCCGAGCAGCACAGTATAACGCAGCCGCAGCAGCCGCCTGAGCCCGTCATCCCTGAGCCCGTTCGTCAGGAGATCGTTCAGCCGGCGCCCGCTGCCCCTGAGGTGCCCGTTCAGCCTGTTCAGCCTGAACCTGTGCAGCCTGCCGTGCCTGCCCCCGAGCCTGTTCACAGACCCGTGAAAAAGGCCGTTGCTGCCAGAGAGGAAAAGGCGGCAAAGGAGCTCCAGAAGGAGCTTGAAAAGTACGAAAAGCTCCGTGAGGAAACGATAAAAAGGCAGCGTGAGCGCGAAAGACTCTCCAAAAACGGAAGAAATGATTTTGAGTTCTCGTTTGTAAATGCGGCGATCAGCCTGACGGTGCTTCTCGTTGCGGCGATAGCCCTCGCAGTCATAAACAGAGACTTTTCAAAATTCCCCGATATCTCGGCGCAGAGCTGGTTCTCGGGTGAATTTTCACAGCAGACTGACAACTATTACAATGATACCCTGCCGTATAAGAAAAACCTTTCAGAGGCAGGAAAGAGGTTCTCAGCCCTTTACGGCTTTGATACTTCAAAGAAGGATGATGAGAAGAGCGCTTCCTCAAAGAGCGCGAAAAAGCCTGACCTGAAGGACGAAAGCTCAGAGCAGGAGACCTCAGAGAGCACTTCCGACGTTCAGGAAGAGAAGACCACTCAGACCGTATCCAAAGACGAAAAGGTGATAATTATCGGCTCGGGCGATGAGGTCAGGGCGGTAGAAGGGTGCAGTGCCACCGCCGAGGACGCCGAAGCCTATGCACAGGCAGTAAACGCCTGGACAGAGGACCTTGGCAGCTATATAAACGTATATTCAATGCTTATACCCAGCTCGGCAGCTTATTATATGCCCGAGGACAAGCGCGGCAGCTTCCCCGATCAGGAGGAGGTAATAAAGGCCGCAAACGATGCACTGGAGGACGCACATAGCGTCGATATCTTTGATGCGCTGGGTGAGCACACCGATGAATACATCTATTCGCGCACCGATGAGCGCTGGCAGCCGCTTGGAGCTTATTATGCGGCTCAGGTGTTCGCAGATGAAGCAGGCGCGGAATTTCCCGATATTGCCGACTATGACCAGTGGAGGATAGAGGACTTTGTAGGTTCCTTCTATGCGGAGAGCGGATATGACCCGGCTCTTGCGTCAGCACACGATACCTTTACTTATCACAAGCCCGATAACTATGCGTCTGTAACATATTATAACGCAGAGTATGAGGAGCCTGCATACGGAGAGATGTTCTTTGATTCGGCTGAGGGCACGAACTGCTTCTCGGCGATACTCGGCTCCGATACTCAGCCCTGCCGTATAGATACCGACAGCGCTAGCGACAGAACTCTCGTTATCTTCAAGGACGGCTACGGCAATGCTCTGGCGCCGTACCTTACCCACGGCTTTTCGCGCATTTACGTGTGTGACGTCAGGTATATAGACCTCAACTGTGCAGACTTCTGCCGCTATATCGGCTGTACAGACGTTCTGTTTGCTTTTTCCCTGCCGACGGTCTCCTCAGGCGCGGCAGCAGAGTATCTTGACAGCATAAGATAGCAGACAACGGCTGAGATAAGCCGTGCAGCAGGTGCGCCCGGTGTATTGACATTTTGTGTTTTTTGGGTTATACTAAACATACAAATAACGTGGGAAAAGAGGGATATGCTTGAAGATATCAACAAAAGGGCGCTATGCCCTGAGAATGATGATCGATCTTGCGCTCAATGAGGAAAACGGCTATGTTCCGATAAAAGATATCGCCAGAAGGCAGGAGATAAGCGACAAATATCTTGAGCAGATCATCTCTGTGCTCAACCGTGCGGGATATGTAAAGAGCACCAGGGGAGCAGGTGGCGGATACAAGCTCACCAAAAAGCCGGAGGAATATACCGTTGGTATGATAATGAGGCTCACAGAGGGCAGTCTTGCGCCTGTGGCCTGCCTTGAAGATGAGGAGAACACCTGTCCCAGAGCGGAGCAGTGTGTGACGCTGGGTGTGTGGGAAAAGCTCTACAGCGCTATCAATGATGTTGTTGACAATATCACCCTTGAAGACCTTGTAGAGCAGACAAAAGCTATCGGCGGAGATTATGTGATCTGAATTAAACCTGTTAAAGCAGTCTTTTCAGTATTGAGGAGACTGCTTTTTGTTTGGGTTTGAGATCATATCGGTATACTATACAATATCGGCAGAGCTGTTTTGTGCGATCTGCCGGTTTTTTATCTGAGCGTTGAGATTTACCGCATTTTCAGCGATCATATAACAGGGAGGTGCAAAGGCCTATGCATAAAGATGATCCCAGAAAGCAAGATCTTGAAAACACGATGAATGAATATAAGAATACTGTTTACGGTTTCGCTCTCACTATGCTGATAAATAAAAGCGAAGCTGACGATGTGTTTCAGGAGGTCTTCCTGCTGTACTTTTTAAAGCAGCCTGTTTTTGACAATGCGGCGGCAAAGAAAGCATGGCTCATAAGAGTCACGATAAACAAGTGCCGGCAGCAGAACTCCTCAAAGTGGAACAAGAACGTTGACAAGAACGATGAGTTCGACCCGGATATAGGCTTTCAAACTCAGGAGGACAGGGAGCTCTACGCCGCTGTCAGAGCGCTTCCGCAAAAGAACAGGGAGGCCGTTTATCTGCATTACATCATCGGGCTGTCGGTGAATGAGACAGCCGAGCTGCTGGGCGTCCGGGCAAATACCGTGAGCATGAGGCTCGCTAAAGCTAAAAAGCTTTTGCGAAAGAGACTGGAGGGAGACCTATGAAAAAGAATAATTATAAGAGAATAGAAAGTCAGCTTTCGCCCGATGAAAAGCTGATAAGATCAGTAATGGACAAGGCGGAAAGCTTCTCAGCCGAGCCCGAAAAGGCACAGGCTTATTTACAGGAGCACGACATAAGCGAAAAACCTGCGATAAAGCACACAGGCAGATATGCGATCGTTGCGGCAGCGGCGGCCGCATTGGTGCTGGTGTTCGGTGTGACTGCATTTATCAGGAGTAATGACAACAGCATAAAGACCGACCGCACAGCCGTATCAAAGGCAGATAGCCTGATTGAGACTGTTTCCGAAGCAGAAAACAAGGCTGAGAGCACATCCTCAGCTGCTGAAGTATCCTCTGTCTCCGAAAAAGAAAGCACTGCCCCTGTCGAGAACAATGCAACGTCAGAAGCAGAGCAAAAAGAAGAAAAAAACGAGGAGATCAGCAAGCCCGATAACAGCCCAGCACAGCCCGAACCTAAGACAGTTGATGACGGCAGAGCCGAATGGTTCCCCGATGCGGGATATGACTATCCTGTCACCGCCGAAGAGGGCGACGGCTATCAGCAGGCAGGGGTACTTGCATTGCCAATCGAAGAATACAGAGACATCGAGCTCAACGGTATAAACTATCACTTTGCCTGCGGAGATTACGGCGAGATCTGGGAATTCTATATCGGCAGCGGTAATATCCCGAACAGCTCATATATCGGCGACTTTATCACAACGGTCGATGCAGCCTCGCTTTACGGCGATATCCGCCCGAACACCACTGCGGAGGTCTACAGCCTGAAATATGTCCCCAGCGACTTTATGGTCGCAGTGAAGTTCCCGTATTTCAATAACGATCAGCGGTATTACCTGTTTGCGAACACCCAAAAGACCTATGACGGCTTTGTCGATCTGATGACTGTTCTCAATATGGATAAGTACACCTTCAACGGTCAGGCGATAAACGTTTATAACGGTACTACGAAATATATCGACGATGACAGCGAGCTTGCACAGCTTATCATTTCAGCTGACGGAGTTCCCGCCGATACCGCTTACGGCGAAGCACAATGGAAGACCTATCTTGATACTCCGATGTACGGCGCAAGCGTGAACTTCACCTGCTACAGTGAGGGGTATATAGCCGTGAACTATTTTGGAAATACGGCGGTCTACAATGTCGGCACAGATGTGACCGACAGCATTACGAATTATATAAATAACAACAGCCATGAGTAGAACAGAACGCTTAAATATACCGCAGAAAGGCACCGCTGCCCGTTTTTTCCTCTGTGATCGCGGGCAGCGGTGCAGCTTTTGTAAAAAACATAGCTTTTTCTTGAAATTACTATAAATATGTGTTATACTGTCTATGTATGAATAAATATCAAGGAGAATACCCATATGGTCTCAAAGATAAAAACCGTCCTTGCTTCTGATACCGCGAAGCTGTATTATTTTTTCTTTTTCACCACAGTCGCCGCAGCCCTGTCAGTTGCGGGAACATCTGTGTCGGTGTATGTGAAAAAGACTCAGCGTATCTATATGATATATATGCTGCTTTATATCCTCGCGGCATTGCTGATATTCTTCGGCATAGTGCTCAAGACCCGGAATAAAGAGACAGCTATATCTCCCATACCTGCGGCAGTGCTGCTCGCAGCGGATTCATACGTTCTGCCTGACCTTATCATGGGCTCATATTTCCCGAAATCGAGCATGGTGTATGTTCTTATGGGACTGCTGCTGTGTCTGGTGTTCTATATGCTGGCTGTTACCGTTCCCATAAGCCCGAAGATCCTCTTCATTGTGTTTGAGGCAGTGTTCACGTTCCTTGCATTCATGCAGTATTATATAGTGCTTTTCCGTGGAAATCCTATACAGTTTTCTGACTTTTTCAACGTAAGATCAGGGCTGGCGATAAAGGGAGAGTACGAATTCAAGATGGAAACGATGCCTGTTTTTGCGGTGCTGCATTTTGCGGCAGTCACCGTAATAACGGTAAAAACTAAATTCAGGAAGATCACTCTGCGGCCAAGGCTGATAACTGCCGGAATAATGCTCGCAAGCTTTTTCAGCGTTATACTTTCCGGCAGGTATTGCTATGATCTCGGCATCAGGAACAGATATATAAGACTTGGCTTTTCGGGAAGCGAGGTGACGGATTCATACAAGCAGGTAGGGTTCAATCTGATGTTCTGCTACGACGGCCTTTATAACCGCGTAGAGAAGCCTGACGGGTATTCCGACGAAAAGGGCAGAGCCTTCGTAGAGCTGAAAGACGCCCCCGAGGAGCCCGAGAATAAGCCCATTATAATAGGCATACTCAACGAATCCTTTGCCGATTTCAGACATATCGAGCAGTTCTCAACGAATAAGGAGTTCATGCCGAATTATATGGCTCTGAAAAACGAGGCGATAACGGGGTATATCTCGGTATCTGCATACGGCGGCTATTCCTGCAATTCCGAATATGAATTCCTGACCGGCAACACAATGTCGTTCCTGCCGCCCGGAAGCGCTGCCTTTACGCAGTATCTTGACAATAAGCAGTGGGGTCTGGTAACATGGCTGAAGGAGCTCGGCTATTACACAAAGGCGGTGTCGCCGTGCTCGGAATGGCTCTGGTCGATAGGCTCGGCGTATAAGAATCTGCAGTTTGACGAGAGGATATATAACTGTGAGGACAGAATGAAAGAGAAGCACTATGTAAACGGAGAGCTTTCAGACAGCTCCCTTTACAAGTATCTTGAGATCCAGTTTGAAAGACGCAGCACGAAAAAAAGCCTCTTCCTGTGGACAGCTACTATGCAGAACCACGGTCCCTATGAGGATCTATCGCTGGTGCCTTCCGAGATAACGTTTGAGGACTATAACAATGACGAAGCCCTGCAGTATCTGAACTCGATCTATTCGGCAGATCAGGCTCTGGGAGAGCTGCTCGACTATTTCAGGAACGTTGACGAGGAAGTAATAATAGTTTTCTTCGGAGACCACTATCCGCACATACCGTCGTTCACTGAGTATCTGTACGGGGCATCTATAGGCTCTCTCTCGGTGGAGGACTATTCTAAACTCAGACAGACGCCTTTCTTCATATGGGACAACAAGGGCACTGAGCCAAAGGAGATAGAGAGCATAAGCCTTAATTATCTTTCAAACGAGCTTATGGAAGTGGCACACCTGCCAAAGGCGCCTTATCAGCAGGAGCTTGACAGGATCAGGGAGAAGATACCGAGCATAAGCTCATACGGCTATATGACGGACGAAAACAAATGGTATGAATCGACCGAGACTGCTGAGGGCTACGAGGATATTCTCAACGAGTACAAGACGATGCAGTATTACAGGATATTCAGACAGTATAAAGATGAGTAAAAAAAGGGAGGCTTAGCCTCCCTTTTAGCTTGCTGCGAAATCTTGTTATGCCCAAAGACTTGATACGCCCTTCATATGCGCCTTCATTTTCAAAAGATCCGCCGCATTGATCGCACCGTTTCCGTCAACGTCAGCGATATCAAAGTCGTCACCCTCAAGCGGCTTAACTTTCTTTATGTGGCTCTTCACCTGCAAGAGATCGCTCGCGTCTATCTTGCCGTTGTCGTTCAGGTCGCCTTTTTTGCGGGTAGCAGCTGTGCCTAGCGACACAAATTTGAATTCCTGTTCCTTTGCATAAGTCTCGGCTGCTGTGTTTGTATATCCGTAGATAATGAAATCCTTGAATTTATACTCATCCGTCCACGAATCATAATAATGTCCAAATGCGCATTCCCCGATGCTTGTAACGCTCCTTGGTATACTTACGCTCCCAAGGCTTGAACACCAGTAAAACGCCCACTCTCCAATGCTTTTAACGCTGTCAGATAGGGTTACGCTTGCAAGGCTTGTGCAGTAGCTGAATGCATACTCCCCGATGCTTGTAACGCTGTCGGGTATAGCTATGCTTTTAAGGCCTGAGCAGTAATAAAATGCATAATCTCCAATGCTTGGAACACTATCAGGTATAGTTATGTCAGTAAGGCTTGTGCAGTAATAAAACGCATACTCACCAATACTTGTAACACTGTCAGACAGAGCTATGCTTTTAAGGCTTGCGCAGTTCGCAAACGCACTGTCTCCAATACTTTTAACACGGTCAGGTATCTTTATGCTTGTAAGGCTTTCGCAGCCATAAAACACCCCATTATCAATACTGGTAACGCTGTCAGGTATTTTGATTTCAGAAATGCTTTTGCAATTACCAAACGCTTCGGCGCCGATGCTTGTAATGCTGTCTGGAATAATTAAGCCGGTAAGCTCTGTGCAATCGTAAAACGTTCCAACTCCAATGCTTGTAATGCTATTGGGGATAGTAACACTTTTCAGGCTTTGGCAGCCTTGAAATACATAATCGCCAATGCTTGTAATGCTATTGGGGATAGTAACACTTTTCAGGCTTTGGCAGTCTTGAAATACATAATCGCCAATACTTGTAACACTGTCCGGGATCGTTATGCTTTCAAGACTCTGGCAGCCAACAAACGCATCATCTCCGATGGTTGTAACGCTGCCCGGCAGAGTTATGCCTGTAATGCTTTCGCAGCTGTCAAACGCAAATTTGCTGATGCTTTTAACGCTGTTTGGTATAGTTATACTTGTTTTCCCTCCCGGACAACATATCAGTTCGGTCTTATCTTTATTATATAACGCTCCGTCAAATGATGAATAATCAGCATTCTTTGTACCAACATTTATGCTTTTTAGGTTTGTGCATTTGCCAAACACCGAGCCTTCAATGCTTTTAACACTGTCAGGTATGCTTATGCTCGTCAAACTTGAGCAGCCGTAAAATGCACTGCTTTTAATGTCAGTAACGCTGTCCGGTATGGTTATGGTCGAAGGGCTTGTCCAATAGCTGCAATATCCAAATGCCCAATCCCCGATGCTTGTAACACCGTCGGGTATCTTTATGCTTGCAAGGCTTGCGCAGTTATAAAACGTATAGCTTTCAATCCTTGTAACGCCTTTAGGTATATTTATGCCTGTAAGTTCTCTGCAGTAATTAAACGCATAACTGCCAATGCTTGTGACACTGTCAGGTAAAGATGCAGTGGTAAGGCTTAAACACCATGAAAATGCGTAATCTCCAATGCTTGTAACGCCGTCAGGTACAGTAATGCTTGTAATGCCTGTGCAGTAAAAGAACGCACACTCATCAATACTTTTAACGCCCTTTTGTATAGTTACACTTGTAATGCGTGAGCAGCCGCGAAATGCATAGCTGCCAATGCTTGTAATGCTGCCCGGGATAGTTACACTGTCCAGACTGAGGCAGTTGGCAAATGCCCAGTTCCCGATCCTGGAGACTTTTTTTCCTGCTATCTCAGCAGGGACAGTCAATTGTTCAGCATCTCCTGAATATCTTGCTATCTCCACCGTTCCGTCACTAAGTAAGTTATACTCATAGTCCCCGAACGTCTCCGCGCTCGCCGTGATAGCACTGTCAAGCTTAGCAACCCCCTCCGGCAGCACCGCCGCCGAACCGAAAACCAGAACCAGAGCGCAGACCGCGCTTAAAATCTTTTTCTTCATATAAAACGTCCTTTCTAAAAACTAAGCTACCTGCATTATATCACGGTTTTCAAAAAATGTAAAGAGGGCTCTCGCTCTTGGCAGGCAAACTTATTAGCCTATACCCCAAACCAGTCAGCATATCCTCTCCAGTGTCTCGCGGATAGTCAGAATAATGCGCTTTTCAAGGCGTGAGATGTATGACTGTGATATGCCTACCTTGTCTGCGACCTGCTTCTGGGTCAGGGGCTTTCTTCCGTTCAGCCCGAATCGCATCTCCATTATTGTGCGTTCGCGTTCTGGAAGACCGGCTATCTCTCTGAGGAGCAGCTCCTTTTCGACCTCGCTCTCTATCCCCCTGTTCACGGTGTCCTCGTCCGTTCCGAGTATATCCGACAGAAGAAGCTCGTTTCCGTCACGGTCAACGTTCAGGGGCTCGTCTATGGAGATCTCATTTTTCTGCTGGGCAGTCTTTCTCAGATACATCAGTATCTCATTTTCTATGCACCTTGAAGCATAGGTCGCAAGCTTTATGTTCTTAGTCGGGCAGAAGGTCTTCACCGCCTTTATCAGCCCGATAGAGCCGATAGACACAAGGTCCTCCATAGGCACACCTGTCTGCTCGAACTTTTTCGCAATATACACCACAAGCCTGAGATTATGCACGATCAGCAGCTCACGGGCTTTTTTCTCATCGCGCTTCAGGAGGTCAAACGCTCGCAGCTCTTCCTCTCTTGTAAGCGGCGGCGGGAGGGTGTCGGCGCCGTTTATGTAGTCTATCTCGATATACTGCTCACCGATGATCTTTGCGAGCAGTCTGCTAATAAGGTCTTTCAGCTTCATATTGTCTCCTTTTTTTAATGTCTTTTAAGTTATACGTACAAAGCTTCGTGCGGATCATATATAGAGAAACCCGCTCTGTCAGGGGGCTTTCTAATCTAAAAGCACAGGTGAAAAAAGCGCCCTCTGGGCATTTCCGTATGAGCGCGCTATCCCTACAGTGCAGCGCAGCGGCCGCGACCTGCCTGACGGGTCTATAAGACGCACCGTGCCCGAAGACGTTATATGCAGCAGCCCACTCCCACCGACGCTTCTGTAAGGCGTCAGCCGAAAGCCCGTCAGTCCCTCGGGCAGGTCGCTGTCAAGGCCGAATTTATAGTAAAGCTTATCCGAACAAAGCACAACTATAGGCTGACCCGTAAAGCTGTCAGTAAGGCGGTTTCCGCTGTCGCAGACCGCAGGCATACAAACTATCAGGCTGCCGCGCTGGTATACAGCCCTGAACCCGTCCAGCCTTCCGCGAAGAGAGCGCACCTTTTCGGCCGCCTCCAGCAGCACATAAACCGCCCCTGCCGCAAGTATCAGCCGCAGAACAGACACGTTGAAATAAACCGTAAAGCTCTGCACGATAAGGGTGCGGCTATCGGAGAGCTGCCAGAAAACAAAGCAGATGCCTGTAAAAAGTGTCTTTGCGGCTATGTAGATGATAAGGTTCTGCAGCAGCCGAGAGCTCCTTCCGAATGCCGTGAACACACACAGCGCCATTACCGCGAGCTTCGCCGTGCAAACAAGGGCAGCCGCAATGTATGAGGAGCACTCCACCGCGATGAACAGTGACGCCGAAGACCCGATGACAGCGGCGCAGAAGCTTCGCAGCGGCCTCAGGGCAGTGTGGGTAACGGCGGCCGAAGCCTCGAGAAGGATAAGGCAGACCGCAGCATTAGTTATCAGCAGAATGTCAAGATATATCTTCATAGCTCCTCCTCCCTGACAGTATTATACATCGGTCAGCGGGATTTTTTTGTCGGTATGGGACACCTGCCGTGCGGGACAGCTAAAACTGCTCACAGCATTTTTATCCCGTTATCATGCAGTTTTCATACTTATCGGTGTAAAATTATAGTGAAATAGTATATATTTTTAGCGTATATTTGTTCTAGGTCTTGTGTTTCGGGTCTTAGGCCGACACAATATGGAAGGGTCCTATATGCAAACCTCATAAACAAAGTGAAATACCTATAATGGGTAGTTGTGCAATGTGTACAAATCAGGAAATCGAATTTGCTTTGAAATGCCACTTGAAAAAAGCCCTAAGTTATGCTATACTAAAATAGAATAACTATCGAATATAGTGATAGTGTACCCTTTTGACGATATTTTGAATATTATATTAATGATGTATTAAGAAGAATCGAGGTGAGCGCAGTGAATGCAAACGCAGCAGGCATAGCGGCAGCGTCTGAAGACATGGTCAGAAAGGCCGAAGAGCACGCAGATACGCAGATATCGCAGCTGAAAGAAGAAAAGCTGCAGCACAAGAAAAGCCTTATCAAATTCGGCACTATGATGTTCCTCATTGCGCTTGTGATCATATTCGCAACTATAGCCTGGTTTTCAATGAACCAGGAGGTTTCTGCGAGGGGAATGGGCGTTACGGCAGAGGGCGAAACGCTCAGGATAGCGACCAAGGGCGAAAAAGTAAGATACCAGACGGAGTTCACTTCCGTTCAGGATACATATGTCAAGGGCACTGAAGCATATTTTGATGATGAAGACGGAAATAAGGACGTTGAATTTTTCCTGCCGGCATCCGGAGCAGGCGGCAACGGGCTTATCCTTCAGTATGACACCGGAAAGTCCGAGATCGGACCGGGAGATAACGGTGCGCTGAGCTTGTATATAATACCTACGCAGGATGGAAGCATAAGTGCCAACATAACGCTTGACGTAATTGGATACACAATGCTTGAATTTCCGCAGTATGATGATAAAGGCGACCCCGTTCTGGACGCTAACGGTGACCAGGTCGTTGTGACAAGGCTGGTAAAAACTTCTGAACTGACGGCGGAGAATACGAGCGGTTCACAGGTCAAAGCTGCGGATATCCCCGCATATAAAAAAGCGGAACAGTTTCTCAGGGGACATATAATGTTCTTCAGAGCTTTGGGAGATACTGCTCAGACTACTCCGGAAGAATCCAGATATTACTACAGAAACCCCGTGGGCGGGTGGAGCTTTGTGTTTGAAAAAGCAAACGCACATAAGGACATCGCTTATCGGGTGCCGATTTATTGGATGTGGCCGAACACTCTTGGTCAGATAGCATTGAGATCCGCTACTCACAGAAACGGTTATCCTGTGGTCGCTGACAGTGATACCACAGGCAAAGCGGCAGTCATTTCTTATCTGAAAACACAGAAAAGCTACGTTTTTTACACAGCGGTCGAAGATTCACAGATAGAAGATGCTGCAAACAATTTTGAAACTCTGAGTACAGCATATAATTTGGCGGATTTTGATATAGGTACATGTATCGATTATTTTGTGATAACCGTTAATGTCGAGAGCGCAAGCTGACTTTATCGAAAGGAGGGCGGTTTTTATGAAAAAAATAATTACAAAAATAAAAAAGCTGCCCTTGAAGAAAAAGATCAGGATAGCGGCAGCGGCAGTGCTAACAGCTTGTTTTGTAACTGTAGCTATGGTATCTTCGTGGTTCAGCAACCAGAAAAAAGCAGCCGAGATGTATAAGGTGGAATATCCGAATGCTTTGTATATCAATGCAGCCTACAGAGAGGATCAGGTGTATTTTGATCTTGGAGGCATTGAGGTAAACGGCTTCCTCAGAGATGAGAATCACGATCTGATCAATGCTGACGGAACACCGCTCGGAGAAGACGATGAGCCCGTTCCTATTACAAAGAAAGAGTATGTATTCTCTGTATCGGGATCAAATACAACGCAGTTTATACTGCAAATGGCTCATACGAACAACAATATGTTCACTTATAAAGTATACAACGCAACTCAGGTGACCACTAAGCCTGCCTCCGGCGAATATATCACTTTTGAACCGCATTTGAATTCGCACACCGAAAATCCGCTTCTGGAGATCGGCAGTGATATAATTGATAAAAACAGGACCGACCCGCTCTACTATATAAAAGGTGAGCAGATACTGGGCGACGGAGTGAACAGCTCATACAAAAATCCGACGGGTACGTATTCGGGCGGAGTAGTGCTTGCGAATAAATCAACAGCGGATAAAACGTACTATTATCCTACATATGGTGATAATACAGAGGTTGAGGCACACAGCGTTCCGTCGTACTGGCAGACAACTTTAGAGAACACGTCTGCGGAAATAGATGCGAACAAAAGATTCAGAAAGTATTTTATCCTTGAGGTAACATGGCCCAACAGGCCTGCGAGCACTGAGGAGAATGAAACTGATCTGATGTATTTTTCGGCAAAAAGAATAGCCTGATAAGAAAAAAATCAAACGGAAGGAGCTGCTGAATATGAAAAATAGAATATCTGCTTTTCTTAAAAGACAGTGGCTCGTTCTGTGGATACTGCTGATGTCTGTTATGATATTTGCAATAATAGCATCGGCGGAATTTCCGTCAGCTCTGAGTTCTATGAAGAGAGTTGTGGCCGCTGCCGATGAGACCGGTGCCATGTTTTCATCAAACGTGCTTATCGAGGGTGGGTCAAAAACCTATATTCCAAGCTATAAAAGGTGGCTCCCCGAGAATAAAAGGACTGCGGAAAACAGCTATGGTGTTGAGGTCTATATCTGGAACTACAGCCTTGACGATCCTATGTCCTGGTATCCTGATGATATCAAGTATAATGTCACTTTTACTTTGACAGATATGAAAGGAAAAGCGCTGGAAGCTACAGATATCGACGCTGCTCATACGGTCAAGGTCATAGCTTATGATTCAAAGACCGTGACTCTTGGAAAAACAAAGCTGAACAGCACAGGAGAGTCTATAAGCGAAAGCGAATACACCCTGGTATATGAGACAGGTCATTCTGCTCAGCATAAATTTGAACTGCAGTTCAGCGGTATATGGGATCTGGAAGAGGACGAAGATATCTGCGTCCGTATGGAAGCTGTTCCCGTGACTGCGGGGGCAACTGACCTCAGACCTATCGCGGCAGTTATCGGCCTCAGGGAGATCCAGGGTTCGGGCGCCAGCGGCTGGAAAGTTTATCTTAATGAAGACCCGCAGGGAACAACGACTGACTCCGTAAACAAATATGACGGCTTCAATATAGTTGCATCCGGTTCGGGTGCTGCTGATATAACGATTCAGTGGGATACGAGGTATGTTGATATCAATAAACACAGCTACTCTGTTGTTTCGGACTCAAAGAGCGTGTTCGGATATCTTGTCGGAAGTGAAATAGTATATCAGGGACTGAGCGGCAATATAGCAACTCTTGTGATCCATGCGGATACGGGAAAGACAACGCAGGAAAACAGAAACAGATATAATCTCCAGCTTTATAAAACGGGAAATCAGAATCCTTCCGGCTGGAATTTCTTCAGAGTAAACTCGGGAACTGTAGGAGACGGCAGCTGCTGGGTAAGAGTGGATATGGTTCAGAAATAACGTTGCCGTCAGTTCTTCAGGCATTCAGGCAGAGACTTGGGGAGTACGATGATAATGAATATTAAAAAGCGTATTGAAAAAATAATATGCAGTAAAAAGTCAAAACGCGTTGTCAGCGGCTTGACTGCCTTTGTCATGCTCTTTGGATATTTGCCTCTGAGCGATATCGTTACAGAGCTTGATAATGCAGATATGCCTTCTATAATTGCTTTTGCAGATGATAATGATCTTGACTATACGCATGCCAGTGAGACTAATATGACGGTTCTGGTGCCTCTTGCTGAGCTTGCCAGGTATTCACTTGAGTGTAAGAATAACAGGGATTATCACAAGAACGATCAGCTGATCATTCAGGTCGGAGATAACTCTGTAAGCTTTACTCTGGGCTTTGAGCCTCTGGGCGATGAAGATCACCCGTTTGAGGGGTCTGTGGCTATTGAAGGAAACTCGGATATTGTGCTTAATCTTGATGCGCCGTTGTTCAATGTTGTTAAGGACAGCGTAAAGCTTAACAATGGCAATGTGCTCAAAATATCAAGAGAGTATGACCCTGTCAGAAAGAGCGATACGACCACGCCTGTTCTTGCAAATAAAGTTGTTAAGGGCAGTGGCGCTTCGGCAGAATGGAACGTCAACATCTGCAGACCTTCTGCAAACTCATCTAACGGCGGTGCTGACGACACTACCGTTCTGGGTGAATTCGGCGGCCTGATCGGTACGATGGTCAAAAACAATGCCGGTTCGGCATCATTAAAGCTGAATGTTACTATGAATACAGATGGCGTTGATACGACGCCTGCCAGAATAAGCGGCAACAATAACACCGGCTTCATCTGCGGATATATGATGGAGAATACTTCTCTTGATGTCACAATCGATTCGACAAGAGGCGTTGGCAATATCATTACGGCCTCAGGAAATGTCGGAGGACTTGTCGGCAAGGCAGAAAGCGGAGCAGCGCTTACATATACAAGCGGTAATCTGCAAAGCGCATCTGCTGAGATACGTACAGACAGCGAGGGTTATGCTGGCGGCCTGATAGGAGAAAACCTTGGCGCGACATTAGACCTGGGTGAAAGTAACTATACCATTGCGCAAAAGATCGAAGGAACGAAAGGAACGGGTGCTGTTTACGGTTACTATAAATCTGACAGCAGCACATTCAGCGCAAGTAAATACGATATAACCAGTAATTGTCAGGTCAACGGCGTGGGGGCTGTCGGTGGTCTTTTCGGTGTGCTTGAAAGTTCAGCTGATCTGAGCATCGCATCAAACATTATCACTGCAAATCATGCTTCTAAAAGTGCGCTGGCTCTTGGCGGCATTGCCGGAAAGTATAAGGCAGACGGTATTCATACCCTCACTATCAGCTCGGTACAGACCACGACCACAAACACTGGAGGAGCAACTATCCAAGGCGGTGCTATAGGTGAGATCGAAGGTGATGCATATGTAAGCATTGATGGGTTTACTACTACTGCAACAAAGCCTGACCTGACCTACGGCGGTCTTGTCGGAAAGGCTCCGAGCTCATTTATTGATGCCAAAGATGTAAAGGTCACCACAGCGTCGTCTTTCAAGGGCGGCGGTCTTGTAGGAAACCTTGATCACGGCGTTCTGCAAATGAAGGGAAAGATAGATCTTTCTGCTGCAACTCCTGCTGCTCCGGAATCCGGAGAGAATAGTAAGATCGGTCAGATAGTTGGTTGGAGGGATGACTCCCTCGTGTTTGCTGCGCCCGGCTGGAAGCTTGTGAGATGCCCGGCGGCAGAGATGGATGATATAGGCTCATGGGGAGAGGTCGTTCGATTTGACGGTTATACTGTCGACGATACCACAGTTGTTCCTATAGCCTTTGACGATCTGTTCACGATAGGTAACGATCATGTTGTGACCATCAATGCGCCTGAGGTCGATTATACAAGTATTACCAACGCTGCTGACTATGCAAAGACAGCGTTATGCTTCCAGATAGATGCTTCGGATAATCCGTTTGTTAAGTTTGACAAACCTACCTTCACATATGACACGATAAAAGATGCTGATATAACACTAAAAAGTGATATCGTTCTCAAAGGAACGGGCTTTGGTCCGCTGACCAGAGATAATGATATCAGTTCTGACGGCAGCGGCGCAAAGTGTATATATAGCGGAAGCTTCAGCGGTAAAACGACCGATACCAGCACAACGCCTGCGACAGATACGATTCATACGGTCACACTGTCTATCGGTGAGACTTATGGTTACAGGGGCAACGATACAACCCCTGCACTTTCGACTCAGCATGGTGCCGGCAGGATATACCGTCATGCATACAGCGGCCTTTTTGCGATCACAAACAAAGAAAGCGGAGTGACCGCAAGTGATGTTATAATTGACGGAACTATTGATACAAAGGCAAATGATTCAATGTATATAGGCTCGGTTGCCGGCCTTGCAAAAACAAGTTTTTCAGTATCAAACGTTACGGTTAATACTGCGTTCAGGCATAACGGCGGCAGTAAGCTCTCTCTCGGCGGTGTGCTGGGTGAAGCAGCAGATGGGATAGGTGCTATATCTGTACAGAACTGTACGATAAATGCCAATATCACGGGCGGTGCATCAAGCGATACTGCACTTTGCCTTGGCGGAGTTATCGGAAAGATAGCAGATACCAAAAACGTGGATAAGACATGGACCTTCAATGATATTGATGTTTCGGGAACTATCAGTAACGATTCGTCACTTTCAGCTAACCGTGTTGGCGGCCTTGTTGCAGTTATAACCGGATTTGGCGATGCAGCTTCAAACAGAACGCTTGCTCTTCAGGATATACAGATCAATGATCTTGGAATAAGTGTAAACGCAGCCTCGGACGGCTCTGTCGGAGGACTGCTTGGTTACTCATGGCTAAATGTCAATGCCGACTTTAACAATGTCAATATCGGTAAAGTAGTAACTACCGAAGATGAGCCGCCGGTAACAACAGTAACTACGCCTTCGATCACGCAGACTAATGATTCGGCAACAGGCGTTGATCTTGCAGGCCTTGTTTATAACGGAACAGGTTACTGGACGATAAACACTCATACCGAAAAAGATGAAGATGAGCAGGATGTTACAGTATCGGATCTGAGCATTAATGCATTCAAATTGTCTTCGGACAATGCAGAATCATTCGGAATGATAGTTAATAAGGCTTGGTCAGGAGAAGAGGAGATCAGCTCGGCTCTCTATCTTGAGATGCAGCATGCTGATGCTTATGATATAACTGCAGATAATGTTTCGTTCAAGAAGCATTCGGCTTCCGGCAGCGATATGACTATACCGATATTTGATGAATTTGCAGCTTATACTGCTTTCTATACGGGCGAGGGCGCATCGAAGGTAGGTTATGCAAACGGTGATCCCGACGATCTTTATATCCTCAGAAACAGAAACTCGGTAATATCAATAGAGACTGGAAATCCTAACGGCGGACTGATAATGTACGGTTCTTCGCCAAGCGGAACATATACCCCTGCGACTTCTTACGGTAAGCAGCCAAATCCGTATTCAAGGTATTATTATAATCTTTATACTATTAAGAGCGGCACGTCAAAAGCTGATTGGCTGATGGGATGGGGCGCAAGGTGGTATGCTCACAGCAGTATTCAGTCAAATGTCTCAGCAAGCAATGGAACAACAGTTGGTACTTCCGGAGATAACTTTGATATGCGCGGTTACAGCTGGTATCCGCTTAATATCGACAGTTCAAGCGTCACACTGAACGGAACTTTTACACTGTATAATGCTGAATTTGAAAGCAGTGAGACAGAGGCTCAGACAGCTGACAGCACTCACCATGCTGCCAGAACATCAAGGTTTGACCTTACACAGTATAATTTAACAGGCTACGGCACTACCCAGCATTACCTGATGCAGAATGCTCTGTTCAACAATGTCAGAGGAAAACTTACTGCGAATGTGTCCTTAAAGGGCAATGTTGCGCTTATTGATACGTCAAGGAATGTTACTGTCAGCGGTAAAAGCACAGAAATAGGCAAAAAATACTGCGGTGCACTTGTAATGGGAACTGTAGCAGGTTCGGCTGCAACAGATGCAGGAACAGCAACAGTTACAATTACAAAAGCTGAACTGGACGGTATCTGTGTAAGTAATCTTGTTACCGGCAACAGCGAAACGGCTTACGCGCCGCTTCTTATCAATAGAACAGACAGCTTTACAAAGCTTGATGTCAGCAATGTATATGTTGCTTCGACAGCTTCTTATGACACTACAGAAAATGAAAATGTCAAGACTGATTCTGGCAGCAATCCTAAGGCTGCTACCAGCCTTATAGGAGATGCAGGTTCAAGCAGCTCGTCAAAGAATGTAAACCTTGCATTCAAGAATATTTATCTTGACGGAAGAAAAGAGAATCTCAGTCTTACAGCACTTGACAGCAAGTATCATACAAGCGTGTCTATTTTCACTAAGGCAACGTTTTTGAACAGATATGCCCGTGAGACAGGAAGAGGCACATATAATTTTGCATATGCAGAGGACTGGAAGGAAACCAAGACGTCAGCTGATGGTGATGAACCGGAAACATTCTCTTATAGCCATACCCCACTCAATGTTACCTATGGTAAGGAGCTTGGATATACTTCTGCAGACACAGCGACAGAGTTCCCCGGCCAGGAGAATTATTATTCTGACCAGTATAAGAGTTTCTTTGTAGATCCGTCAACCGGTAATAATACCAGTGCTGTTTATGCAAACTACAAAAATAAATTCCTGCCATATGTAGCAGTTGGTTATACGAGCAGTTGTCATCAGATCGAGGTAAACCATACGACCTCGTCATTCGGCGGCTGCGGAACTTACAATGATCCGTATACTATCACAGCCGGCAAAGACTTTGAAACGATTTATAATATTTTGTATTCGGAAACTCAGGGTAATGATCAGAAAATATATTTGCCATTAAATTCAACAGGTGATTCTGTTGCTGTTACAGGAACAGGAAAAAACGCTGTTATTACCGGAACATGGGAAACTGCAAAAGGCCATGCAGAATTTATTTACAAAGCAAAACATACAGATAATTCAGGAGAAGAACCCGTAGAGTATCCAGCTGGTTACTATAGATACGTTAGTGATAATGATAAGTACTTTGTAGAAAACACAAATGGGAAGATAGATAACTACCTTACGGTTGAACAAGTCAGAACTTACGTTGCAGGAGCGTATTATTTGTTAGATCCTGCGTCGGATAACAAAATAGTACTTGACCCTACGGCTAGTGTTTCAAGTGCAGATTATGTAAAAAACTTTAATGGGCTTGGAAATACTCTGAATAATGATACGTATGCTATTTTCCGCGGAGTTATTGTTGGTTCTGGTATTGAAAAGATAGAGAATAAGACGGGATATCCGTTGATAGCTAAGAGCAATGGCAGCGTTGTAAAGGACTGCAGTATTGTTGTTAATTGTGATACTACAAAAGCAATGTCAACAGCCACAGCTTATGACAATGGCGGTGTAAGCTATGGTGCCGTTATTGGTACTGTGCTTGGCGGAGATAATATCATCGACGGCGTTACAGTTGAATTTGAAGAAGGCACTAAAATCACTCTTTCAGGCAATGCTGCGCAGCTTATACCTGTTGGCGGATATGTCGGCGTTGTGCTGAACGGCGGTGTTATCTTCCGCGGAATGGATGATATCACTGACGGTATCTCGGGAATACCTGAGGGTGTTGTAACTGCTGCGAAAACTCCGGGCGTTGGTGATACCAGTCTCGGTGATATGGTATCTGAAACAAATATGCGCTGGCTTTACGTTAACCCGATCATCGGCAGAGTTATCAATGGCTATGCGGTGACGGAGTCTGACGCTTATCGCCCGTTTGAGGACGGTACCAGAGTTTATCACGGCGGCGCAAGAACTCTCATTAATGAGACAACCAACGAAGAATATGAAGACCCTGACGGCCTTGTTACAAAGTATTGGGACGAGACTAATCAGACAGAGGTAACAACAGCCCCTGCCTCGCTTAGTCATGTTACCATGCGTAATGGTAATAAGAATTATTCTATTGCAGATATAAATCCTGATGAAACAAATATGCTTGATGCAAAAACGGGCAATGTAATTGACGTGCCTAACGGTCAGGCTTTCTTCGTTATGTCTTTAATAGTAAATTCAGGTGCAGGTATACAAAAAGGGAAAAATGACGCAGGTTTAACAACCAACAAATTAGGATACTATACTGGATATTATACATTGCGACATGCAGACTATGATGAGGTTGGCAACTCAACAAGCGATGATTATGATTATTATGCAAGCAAAGATAATTACTATGGAAAACTAAGCAATGATAATGATAAAAAATTCAACTATACTCCATACTTAATTGAAACATATACTAAATCGTATACTGAATCTGTGAGCAATACAAATCGTGTAATTTATTATGCAAAAACAATCGGATATGTATCGGGATGGACTATCAATTTAACAGGCAACACAAACTATTATCTTCCTGACGGTTATAAAGGTTTAGGAAATATATATGCGAACAACGATTATAGCAGGTTAAACATTTCCACTTTTAATGGAAACAATAAGAAGATATCTCAGAACACATCTTTCTACAATTATTTTACTAAAAGTGGAAACAACAGTAATTTGTTTGATACATATTACACGCCCCCAGCAAATGTTGGATTGGGATTGATTAATTATCAAAATTTAGCGCTTACTGCCAGTGAGCTTACACTTAGCGGTAACGTCGTATCAGATGCAATTGATCAAACGTCTAGTAAGGGCGAACATGTGCCCTATTTTGGCTCAAACAGTGACTGGTCTGGTGCAGATAAAGGTGAAGGAATCGATAGACCTCAGATGTTAAATGCAGGTTCTTTAATAGGACGAACGGAAGCCATTTTGAATCTGACAGATATATTATTGGATAATGTAAATGTAAGAGGTTTAAAAACTGCGGGAGGTCTGATAGGATGTAGTACCAATAATAAGATTACAATAACAGTTAATAATGATTGCGATAAAATTAAAATTCATTCAGCTGGTAATACAGGAGGACTGATAGGTAGAAAGACGGTAGGAGCTGCAACCATAGATTTTAATAACCACTATTTTAATATTACAGAGGTCATAGGAGAAAGCACAGGATACGGTGACGCTACCTATGATGCAAACTATTCTGTTGGTGGACTTATTGGTGGGGCACGATGTGATGCAAATGGTTCGGATAGTTCATATAAAACATATATTCTTCGAAATATTAATATGGGAAACCCGAATAGAAGTAATCCGGTTACAATTAAGTGTGAAAATGGTGAGTTTTTTACCGGTGGACTTGTCGGCACAGCAACTAGAACTGCTCTTGTAATCGATAATTGTCATATATATAACTTAGACCTGACATCGAAGTATTATGCTGGAGGTCTGCTTGGCCAGATTGCGACAGTACCAAATGCAGATAGAAATAATGCTAATAAGTCTACCGACACAACATATATAACAAATTGCAGCATTGAAAAAAATCCGTCATCCAGCTATGGGAGTATTGTTTCTACCGGTAATGCTGCTGGTGGTTTTATAGGCGCTGGTAAAAATGATTTGTATAGTGATGTAATAATGCAGAACTGTTATATAAAGGGTATTACCGTTTCTAGTTCTAAATATACAGGAGGTGTAGCGGGGAACTGGGGTTTAATAGCAAATGGAGATGGAAAAACCTATACAAGCAGCCTTGTATTGCAGAATTTTTCAATTAGTGATTGCACTTTGAAAGGTGATGATTCAGTCGGTGGGCTTGTTGGTATATTAAATAGGCAGCATCAATATGTTGATGGAAAAAACTGGAGCAACAATAATTATAATTCATCTTTAAAAGGCTATAATATTTTAGCGAAAAACTTAGCGTTTGAGCCGTATACTGAAAATGAAACCATCGGTTACAAGGGATATATTTGTGGTTACAATGAGAAATTTATTCAGCTTGCTGGTTTTTCTCGCCAAGATGACAGAAAGAACGATGAAAACAAAATGATAGCGGAGCTTGTTGGAAATGGTGGCTTCGGCACCAACGGCTACGTAGTTTTCGCAGACTACAACGACAACGCCAGCGACACAGATACGAATAAGCTGTTCTCGAATATAGGGGATAAGTTTAGCGTAGTAACCGACACAAATGTTGACTCGATGAGGTCAAAGATCATAAGAAATGTAACCACAACTGTAAGCGAAACTGAAAAAGATGATGTTGTTACCGTAACGCCGGAGCAGACGATTTATAGTACTTATAATAGCGAAGCTACGGCAGCTGGTACAAACACCCGAACAGTGATAACGAAAGAAAAGATTTACTACTCTGGTGGTAAATGGAAGATCGATACTACTGTAACAACTAATGGCGTTGAGGGTACTCCGACTACGGGTGCAACTCTTCCAGCAGACAGGTCAGCGTTATATACTGATCAGAACCAGACAACCACTATCATTACAACAGATGTGATAACTAACGAGAACTATCCATACGTAACTTCCAATCCAAAAAACGACGATATAAACTTCGGCAATACCACGGACGGCAAGAAGGTATACCTCACGGGAGACGGAATAAGCTCATACAGTTACACAAACTCAACAGCATATTCAATAATCTCTGACAACACAAACAAAAGGTACACAAATTGGGATTATCTCACCGGTGTGACCCGAACCGATATCCAGAAGCACTATTCTAACGCAGCAACGGAGTTCAACAACTACTCAGGAACAGGTAATTTCCCGCTCTTTGTAGTTGATGACACGAACACTACAAACACGACCAACCTGTTGAATTCATATCTGAACCTGCTCGCAAATACAGACTTTAACTATGCTGACACAAGCGAGGAAAAAAGAGCGATCTACAATGTTGAGTTGTACAAGTGTAGGTTTGATACTACAAACAAATACTTTATTGTAAGTAAGGACACTGCTGATAGTAAGGTCTGCCTGCAAAAAACGCAGGATAGCAGCAACAAATATGTTTTCAAAATGGAAGCAGAAAACGTTGATACGGATACCGTTCCGCAGTTCACTCTGATGGATATCCAGTTCTATGATCCGTCTAATCCTCCACAGTACAAGAATGGTGCGATAACTGCTGGTACAGGAAAAATCGCTTATCATCTGTATGTACCTATCTATGTTAAGAAGATACTGCAGTTTGATTTCAATGCGTCTATCGTTTCAAATACAGAGTATGATCCGTCGGTATATCCTTCAACCGCAACCAGACTGTTTGAAAACTTAGGAAACCCCGTTACCATTAAGCTTGAGTATGACTATAAGCGTTCACCGGCAGAGTGGGCGGAGGCGATCAACAGCGGTGACAGTGTTCTTACGAATTATTCTAAGGCGCTCACGATCAACAGGCATAACAAGTCCTGGCCGACAGGTTCCAAGCTTGCCCTGGTAGATGCAAGCAACATCGACAAGGTGTATTATGTAAACGATCCTCAGACAGTGTTCCCTGACAGCTCAACTGATTTCCAGTTCAGCTCTTTTACCGATACAGGTGATAGCAGCGGCACGGCATATACGCCTGCACCTCTGCAAAATATAATGAGATTCAAGGCAGTGAAGAATGCCAGCGGCAGCCTTATGGTGGCGACAGCTGCTGATGTCGCTGCAAATAAAGCAACGGTGAAGATCGGTAATGTTTATTATCGTCCTATCACTTCTTCCGATACAGTGGATGCTGCGGATAAGTATTTGATCATGGCTGATGTTTCTGTATCAGAAAACACAAAAGGCGATCTGGTAGAGGTCACCGGCAATGAAATAGCAAGCGCGACCGTATTTGACGGTACTAAATACTACAGACGGGTAACCGGCTCTGAAGATACAACGGGTAAGACACTGTATAAGGCTGAAGAATTTGAGCCTGAGCGTTATTATCTCAGTATCTTTACGCAAAAGAACACAACAGACCAGAACATCTATCAGTTTGAGCTGCATTCAAAGGACAGCTTTAACAAAAAGGATATTAATGATACCTGGTGGAGACCTAACAAGAGAACTTCGGACGTTTCTGTACGTCTGTTCCTCGGCAATCTGTATGAGAACATTGTAACTCTCAATGTAACTCCTATGAAGCTTGGTACTCAGGTCATGGATGAGAATAACTATTCTCTGAATGTCAAAATGACCGCGACAGTCAAGCTTACACAGTATGCAAAGGATGCAGAGATCTACAAAAACATGGAGTACACCTACGATCAGGCCAACGGAGAATACAATGCATCTATCTATCAGTCGTTCCTGATGACATATGATATGCTGAAGGAAGGCGCAGCTCAGTCAAATATGGGCTTTGTGATGAGTGCTGGCGGTTCCGTAGCTAACAAGAAATACTATATGGCACGCGGAGAGCATTCTTCCGATTATGTATTCTCTGAATCTCAGTCAATAATGGCCCCGAAGAATGAGGACGATGTGGTTGAGGGTAAGGTCTATGCCGATGACTATAAGATCGATCCTGACAATCCAAGCTTTATGGAGCTTAAAAACAATCAGAATCTTATAGAGTATCTTATCGATAACAATGGTAACAGTCAATATGGCAATAATGATTATGCAGTTACACTGCAAGCCGATTATAACATTGTTTATTCGTATAAGAACCTTTCGGATCAGTTCCCGCAGAAAACCAGCAACCGTGATATCGGTACAAAGGTAATTTGTTATTCCAACATTGCTTCCTCTTCCAACGGTACGGCTTACAGCTCTACCTCACAGAGGAGAGAAGAGATATACAATAATGTTGAGAGCAGTGTAAGGTATTATACTACTGAAGATACCAAGGTGTCTATGTCCTACAATGTTGTAAAGACAAAAACTCCGGAAAGCGTTGATCCGGGATACCAGGGTGCATATGCAGGAGAATACAGCTATCTTGGTATCAATGCAGATGAAGCAGTGGCAGATGAAAATGGTGTTAAGAAGTCATTTGTCGATACTTATGTCAATTACGATGTAAGCAACCTCATTGACGGAGGAGATTATATAGAGCTTACGTTCAGTTTGTCTAAGTACGGCGGCTATCTGCAGCCTGATGTTGGTTATCCACACGGTGACAGCACAGTTGACGGTTATGTTGACCGTGCCCTTCCGATAGCGGATTATATAACGAACATCAAGATCTATGGTACGGATACGGGTGAGGTCGACTCGAATGGAAAGGCTATAAAGCGAGTGCTTTATGACCAGAGCAAGAGCGATGCTCAGAATCTGCAGCAGGTGACAGAAACTATCGAAGAAGATGCTACTCAGATCACGGTAGTTAAATCTACAACAGGTCCAACTCTGATCAAGCTCAGAGTCAGAAGAGATCTTCTCAGAACGCAAGGTTCTGCTGACAGCGGAATGTATCAGATACCGATAAGCTTTGAAGTGTTTACGGGAGACGATAAGTTCAAGAATAACGGCCTTACCTATTCAAATTATATGGTATCTGTTACGGCAGCACTCTATCCAAACAGTGAAAGTGATGCTTATGCAGCTCAATCATATGTATTTGATGATATCATCTACACAAATGCTAAGGTAAAGTCAACAGTACTGTAAAACAATGAGGGCGCGGTTTATTTTCCGCGCCCCCTGTTCATATCTGTAATAAAAACAACTCGGGACTGCACCCAGCCAAACGGTGCAGTCCCGAGTTGTTTTTTCGTATTCTCTTTATTTCCCCGAACCTAATACCCAGAGCGCATACCCTGAGATTTATGCCCCGAGCTTAATACCCAGAGCCTTATGCTCCGAGCTTCTCGCAGGCTGCTATCTTTACGGAAAGAGCAAATATCCTTGCGGCAAGCTCAAGCTCCTCTATCGGAGGATAGGTGGGCGCTATCCTGATGTTTGAGTCGTCAGGGTCGTTTCCGCAGGGGAAGGTCGCGCCGGCGCCGGTAAGGATAACTCCTGCCTCCTTGCAAAGCTGGCATATCCTCTTTGCACAGCCCTTCATAGCGTCAAAGCTGATAAAGTATCCGCCGTTGGGCTTCGTCCAACTTGCAATGCCGAGAGGTGCTATCTCCTTATCAAGCTCGTCAAGCACTGCCCTGAACCTTGGTTCAATAAGCGCTGCGTGCTTTTTCATATGCTCGGTGATACCGTCAAAATTCTTGAAGAACTTAACGTGACGCAGCTGATTGATCTTATCAGGACCTATCGACTGTACCGTCATAAGCGATCTGATATAAGCAATGTTGCTCTCAGATGCTCCGAACACAGCCACACCCGCACCGGGGTATGTCACCTTCGAGGTCGAGCCGTACATCAGTACCCTGTCCTCGTTGCCTGCCTTCTTTGCCTCATCGAGCAGGTTCAGCAGCTTGTCGGGAGTATCGTTCAGATGATGAATGCAGTAAGCGTTGTCCCAGAAGATCCTGAAGTCCTTTGCGGCCGTCTTCATCTGAGCAAATCTTCTTACCGTCTCGTCAGAGTACGTTACTCCTGTCGGGTTTGCGTACATAGGCACGCACCATACACCCTTTATGCTGTCGTCCTCAGCGACCAGCCTTTCGATCATATCCATATCGGGGCCGTTCTCGTCCGTCGGAATGTTTATCATCTCAAAGCCGAACTTCTCTGTTATCAGAAAATGCCTGTCATATCCGGGCACAGGGCAGAGCCATTTAAGCTTCTTATCCCTTGCCTGAACGCTCCACGGCTCGGCGCCGTTGCCTGTGCCGAACACCATGAACTTCGCAATGTTATCATACATTATAGTAAGGCTGGAGTTCCCGAGCACCATTATCTCTTTCTCGCTGACGCCCAGCATAGGAGCGAAAAGCTTTTTTGCCTCGGCGATACCGTCAACAATGCCGTAGTTGCGGCAGTCCGTCCCGTCCTCCGAATAGCAGTCCGCATTCGTGCTTACAGCAGTGAGCAGACCCTCCGTCAGGTCAAGCTGCTCTGCAGAAGGCTTTCCCCTTGCCATGTTGAGAGACAGACCCTTTGCCTTGTATCCCTCATACTCTTCTTTTGCCTGCTTGTAAAACTGTTCAAGCTCGCTTTTTTTCATTTGCGCCAATTCCATCACAATACCTCCAAAATAGTTTTCAAACCTATACTATTCTATACCATAAGACGCGTTTTTGCAAGTTCTTTTTGCAAATCCTGCAAAATTTCAGAGCTTTTCACGAAACTGCGCACCCAAATATTAATAATATGGGCATTTTTAATAACGCAAATTCAATATTTCATCTTAGTCAGCCTGCACAAAATATCGGCCGAAAATTCTACTCAGCCGTTTGTTGACTTTGGGGCTGGAATATGATAAACTTTATTAAATACTAGAAAAAAGGAGGAATTTTAGTATGTCAAAGTTTGTATGTTCAGTATGCGGTTATGTTTATGAGGGTGAAGCCGCTCCCGAGCAGTGCCCTGTCTGTAAGGCGCCTGCATCAAAGTTCAATAAGGTGGACGACGGTGCAGAGATGACCTGGGCAGCAGAGCATATACTTGGAGTTGCATCCGATGCACCCGAGGATATAAAGAAGGATCTGAGAAGCTGCTTTGAGGGCGAGTGCGGCGAAGTAGGTATGTATCTTGCAATGGCAAGAGTAGCTTACAGAGAGGGCTATCCCGAGGTCGGTTCTTATTTTGAGAAGGCAGCCTTTGAAGAGGCAGACCATGCAGCAAAGTTTGCAGAGCTTCTCGGAGAGGTGCTTACCGACAGCACAAAGAAGAACCTTGAGATGAGAGTTGATGCAGAGCACGGTGCGACCGCCGGCAGAGTAGACATTGCCACGAGAGCAAAGGCACTTAATCTTGATGCTATCCATGATACGGTTCATGAGATAGGCAGAGATGAAGCAAGGCACGGCAAGGCTTTCAAGGGACTTCTTGACAGATATTTCAAAGATTGATGTGCTAGCCCGCACGGGGCGGACGCCCCTTCCCCGCGTAAGTAGTTGTGGGCTCTTAACGATGTTTGCCCTCCCCGCAGGGGAGGGTTTTTCTTTTGTTTTGACATCAGTTTAGTGGTCGCACCTAATAAATAGTTACGCGCCATAGTTAAGCACTATAGTAAGCACTCTGTATGTCAGGCACTATCCTGTTGCAGGTGCTCGCCGCACGGCTAATTCACGCCGTACTATTGTCTGAGCGGTAAGTTAGTGGTCGCACCTAATAAATAGTTACGCACTATGGTTAATCACTCTGTATGTCAGGCACTATCCTGTTGCAGGCCTTACCCTTCGGGCAGATTTGTTGACACTAATCCGTACATAGAGTAGCGTGCCCAGCCGTGCGGCGAGCACCGAGCACCGAGCACTTTACAATTATGGAAAAGTGTAGTATAATGTCAGATAAGAGATTATCTCAGTAAGGAGGAATAAATATGAAAGACAAGCTCAAGATTAAGGTGTTCGGCAGAAACTATACCCTTATGTCCGATGAGACACAGGCGTATACCGATAAGATCGCATCGACTCTTGACAATAAGCTCAGACAGATACTGAAGGCAAATCCCAGCCTCTCTATCACAGATGCCGCAGTGCTCGCATCGCTGGAGGCATACGATGAGCTTACAAAGGCACGCTCGAATATCGAGAATATCCGCTCTCAGATAAAGGGCTATGTTGACGAGGCTTCGAGATCGAAAAACGATGCCGACAACTGCCGCAAGAGGATATTTGAGCTGGAGCGCCAGGTAAAGGCTCTCGAGGACGAGCTTGAGAAAAGAACAGTAGTTAAAAGAGCTCCCGATGAGGAGATAGTGAACGCAAAGGATCTTATCTCTCAGGAGATAGATGCGGCGCTCAAAAGCCCTGTTTATCCCGACAGGAAGACCGGCCTGTAATGAGCGCCGAGATCCTCGCGCCGTGCGGCTCTGCCGAGGTGCTGGAGGCGGCTCTCAGGTGCGGCTGTGATGCGGTCTATCTCGGAGGGGAGCGCTTCTCCGCAAGGGGCAGGGCGCATAACTTTTCAGATGATGAGCTTAAAGCGGCGGTGTATGAATGTCACCGCAGGGGAGTGAAGCTTCATCTGGCGGTGAATACTATCGTTCGTGATGACGAGATAGACGACTGCGTAAAAGCGATAAGCTTTGCTGCAGGTATCGGCGTTGATGCCCTGATAGTGCAGGACCTTGCCGTTTATGCCATAGCTCATGAGCTCTTTCCTGAGCTGGAGCTTCATGCGTCTACTCAGATGACCGTTCATTCAGAGAGCGGTATGACGGCCGTTAAAAAGCTCGGCTTTTCAAGGGCTGTGCTCTCTCGTGAGCTGCCGCTCGGCACGATAAAAGCCCTCTCCCAAATGGGGATAGAGACTGAGGTCTTTGTTCACGGGGCGCTTTGTATGTCAGTGTCGGGGCAGTGCTATATGAGCGCTTTTATAGGCTCGCGCAGCGCTAACAGGGGGCTTTGCGCCCAGGCGTGCAGGCTGCCGGCATCGGCTGACGGTAGTGAGGGTCATGCGATCTCTCTGAAGGACGTATCTCTGATACCTCACCTGAAGGAGCTGGAAGCCGCAGGCGTTTCCTCCTTCAAGATAGAGGGCAGAATGAAAAGACCTGAATATGCCGCAATGGCTGTAGACTCCTGCGTTAAGGCGCTGAAAGGGGAGAGGTATGACCTTGCGGTGCTTGAAGGGGTGTTCTCGCGCAGCGGTTTTACAGACGGGTATTACCGCCATGAGCTGGGCCGTGAGATGTTCGGTATGCGCTCGGCTGAGGATGCAGCGGCAGGCGCTAAGGTCTTTCCGGCGATACATGAGCTTTACCGCCGCGATGAGAAAAGAGCCTTTGTCGATATACATTTTCGTTTTGTTGCGGGTGAGCCTATGGCACTTACCCTTACCGACGAGAACGGCATCAGCGTGACGGTCTTCTCCGACGAGCCGGAGAAAGCCATATCAAAGCCGTGGGACGAGGCCTTTGTTAAAAGAAGGCTTTTGAAATTCGGTGGCATGCTTTATGAGCCGAAGACCTTCACCTGTGAGATAGGAGAGGGTCTTGCTTTGCCGCCTGCAAAGCTCGGTGAGCTGAGGCGCGAGGCAGCGGCCGCACTTGATAAAAAAAGAGCAGTCCGTTTTACCCGTACTCACACGGCAGTCAAGGCGCTCCACACGGTCTCCTGCGCACCGCGCGGTGAAGGCAGGACTCTAAGGCTAAAAATAAGAGCCCTCTCTCAGCTGAAAGGGCTTGATATTGAAGACACAGAGCTTATCTGCGTGCCGCTTGGCCTTTGCAAGCAGGCGGCAGAGCTGATACCTGCCGAAATGACAGCGGTCATTATGCCTAGGTTCACCTTTGATGAGGGCGCCGTGAAGGCTCAGCTCAAAGCGGTCAGAGCGCTCGGCATCAGGCATATGCTGGGCGGGAACATCGGCCATTTCTCTCTTGCAGAGGAGCTCGGCTTCATTCTTCATACAGACTTCACGCTCAACATTGCCAACAGCTATTCGCTGGAGCAGGCACATAAAATGGGTGCCGAAGACTGTGTCATCTCGCCGGAGCTTACCGCCGCGCAGATATCGAAGATCACGAGGGCAGCGCCTTTCGGCGTTTATGCTTACGGCAGGCTGCCCCTTATGCTGACTGCCAACTGCCCGATAAAGCAGCAGCTCGGCTGTGAGCACTGCACGGGGCACATTACAGACCGCACAAAGCGCGTTATGCCTGTGCGCTGTGACAAGAAAAACGGGTACGGCGAGATATTCAACAGCGACATCATCTACATCGCAGACAGGCTGTCAAAGTTCAGCGGTGCAGACTTTTTCCTGCTTGACTTTCTTGATGAGAGCTCAGAGCAGATAAACGCTGTGATAAGCGACTACAAAAACGCTTTGAACGGCTCGGGCTGTATGACCGCAAAGCCGAAAAACGTGACCTTTGGTCTGTATTCAAGAGGTGTGATCTGAATTACGCACAAGGTCAGGTTTTGGCTCATAATGAGCTTTACGCTCTGCCAGAGGGCTTTCCGGTCGCCCCGACACCCCTTCGGACAAGCAACTTACCCAATTATTATATCCACGCCTGGTATCGGGCGTATCACAGATGATAGCTTTAGAAAACTGAAAGCCGACAGGTTTATTCCTGCCGGCTTTGTTTGTGTATAAGTATCACTGCATTCTAGCATAGTTCTCTGCAAGCTCTATGAGCTCGGGCTCCTGGTGCTGAGCGTTTTTCAGCTGCCCGATGATCTCGCTGAGAGACATATCGTTGAGATATTCACTGCCCTTGAGGTACATTGCAAACTCTGCGACAAGTGCTGCAAATTCAAGGTTAGCAGGCTTCTCGGCGCTGTACTGAGATGCGTTCACCGTTGTTTTCACAAGTCTGCTCTCGCTCTCCTCGGGGTACTTGTAGCGAACAGATACGTCAAGAAGGTCTCCGTCGATGCCGCCGCTCGGGATTATCTCATAAAGGGCTGTTGCCTGCTGCCCCGAACCGATATCGCCTGCGTCCTTGGAATCGTCCTCAAAGTCCTCGGTGCTGAGCTGCCTGTTGTCATACCCTACCAGCCTGTAGGAGCGCACCTTGCTCTGGTCGAACTCTACCTGCACCTTTGTGTCCTTGGCCACTGTGAACATCGTTCCGTTCATCTCGGTAACGAGCACTCTCTGTGCCTCGTCAAGAGTGTCTATATAAGCGTAGTTGCCGTTGCCGTTGTCAGCCAGCGCTTCAAGCCTTGAATCCTTGAAGTTGCCCGTTCCGAAGCCGAGCACTGAAAGCGCTATGCCTGAATCTCTCTTTTTTTCTATAAGCTCGGTAAGCTCCTCTGTGCTTGATGCGCCCACGTTCAGGTCGCCGTCAGTCGCAAGGATGACCCTGTTGTTGCCGCCCTTGATGAAATACTTCTCGGCAATGCTGTAAGCAGAGTTTATACCTGCCGCACCTGCTGTTGAGCCGCCTGCCGTGAGTGAATTGAGAGCGTTGTTTATAACGTCAGTATGGCTTCCTTTTTCACCCTCGAGAACAACCCTGTCCTCGCCTGCATAGGTTACGATAGAAACTCTGTCGTTCTCGCCGAGCTGATCTGCGAGAAGTGCAAATGCCTGCCTTACGAGAGGGAGCTTGTTCTCCTCTTCCATCGAGCCGCTGACATCTATCAGGAAAACGATGTTGGAGTCTATATCCTGAACGGGTGCCTCCATTGCCTGGATACCTACCAGCATAAGCTTTGCCTCAGGGTTCCAGGGGCAGTCTGAAAGCTCAGTGTTTATGGAGACCGCTTCGCCGTCGGGCATCTGATAATCGTACTTGAAGTAGTTTATAAATTCCTCAGTCCTTACCGCATCGGCGTAGACCTCATAGCCCATATTTATCATGCGCCTTGCATTTGAGTATGAAGCCGTGTCGATATCGGTCGAGAAGGTAGATATCGGCTGGTCAGCCGTGTCGATAAAGCCGCTCTCCTCAACGTGAGCATACTCTTCTGTGTTGTCATAAGCGCCTGCCGCAGTTGTTGAAGTGGTAGCTGAGACCGCATCGTTCGTCATATAGAAGCCGTCGGCAACGTCCTCTGCTGCCTCATATTCTATCTCTCTGTCCTGCTTAACTGCCTTGGTCGCGCTTTTCTGAGTTACGGTCGTTACCTTCTTTTCAGTCGTTACCGTAGTCTTTTCAGCGTTGACAGCCTTTTTGCCTGCCTTTGAGCTGCTTTCAGCGCTGCCGCACGCTGTAGATATCATCATCATTACCGCACAGATGCCTGCTGCGGCTCTTTTTATATTCATAGTATTCATGATTGTCCTCCCTTGTCATTGTCAATGCTCTGTTTATATTCCCAACGTGACTGTGACAGTGAAGCCATCGCCTGTGCAATATGCTTCTCCTGTCAATTCGTCAACGTCGTAGCTTGTCACAGCGCCCTCTCTCATCATCTCATCAAACAGTGCACTCACAAGCTCCGCCTTTTGGCCTGCGTCTGCGTCCTGATATTCGTCTGACTCAAGAAGCTCATTAACACGGGCCTCTATCTTCTTTGAAATATCCTCAGCTGAATGAGTTGTGTCAGAGGCAGCTGTGTTATCGCTCGCTGCTGTTGTCGAAGTGCGGTCGCTTTTTGCTGCCGTCGCTGCCGAGGTGTGGTCTGATGCGGAAGTATCGTTTTTCGGGGCTTGCTCTGCCGCCTGCACTTCCTGCTCTTCTGCGGCCGCATCGCCAGTGTTTTCCGCTGCGGTCTCATCTGCGATTTCCTCAGCTTCGTTTACGGTCTTGTCGTCACTTGTGTGCAAGCCGAAGAAGCCGTCATTCTCTGCATCGTAGCTTATCTCGGCATTGTTCTCCTCATCGGAGGCCTTGGCAATACCGCTCTTTTCCGAGCTTTTCTTTTTCGTTTCTGATACGCTGCTTGTGTTGCCGGTCTTCACTTCGTTCCTGTTCATCATAACGAAAGCTCCGGTCACGGCTATCACTGCGCACGCTGCCACCGTTATCAGTGCAGACCATCTTATCTTTTTCGGCCTTGCTGACGGCGTAATATCGTGCTGCTGCGTTTTGCTGTCTGCCTTCTCTTGTTCATCGAGACGGGCCTCTATCCTGTCCCACAGCTTATCCATGTCGGGGACAGTGTTCTCAGTATTCTCTTTGTAAAGCTTTTCGATGTCAAAGCTCATAACTGTTCCTCCTCCATGATTTTTCTAAGCTTTAAAACGGCTTGCCGATATCTCCATGCTGTCGTGCCCATCGGTTCTCCGAGCATATCCGCGATCTCTCTGAATGTCAGATCCATTGCGAGCTTGAGCTCAACAGTCTGCCTTTCGATCTCAGTGAGCATCGAAAGTGCTTTGTCGAGAGTCACCTTTGCAGTCACGCTTTCCTCGACCGAGGTGTTGTCCGCTGTTTCATTCAGCGTCTGTTCATCATCGTCGAGGGAGACCGTACCGCCCTTGTTTTTCCTCAGGTGATCAAGCGCCATATTCCTTGCGATCACTGTCAGCCAGCGTTTGTGGCCTGAACCGCTTTTGTAGGAAGCTGCGCTCTCCCATATTTTCAGGAAAAACTCGGAGGTGATGTCCTCTGCGTCCTGTGCCGAACGGACTATACCCAATATTACCCGGTATATCTGTTTAGCATAGGCAGTGTAGATATCTTTAAGTCCGTTTCGGTCTTTTTCGATCATAAGGCGGATACAGCTTTCAAACTGTAAATCGGTCAAGACGTCCAACTCCTTAAAGAGAAAGCGTTGTTTTGCGCTTTCATAAATATATACGTTTGGCGGTCATCGTTTTTATGGCTGAATATTGCACAAATAATCATTTGACAAGGGAGGACTATTTGTATACATTGCCAAAGAGCCGCTGATTTAAGTATAGCATACTATTTAAAATATGTAAAGTGATGTTGTCCGCACTAAATAAGTGCGATATCATTACTCTTGCTTCACGCTCTTTCCGGGGGCGCCCCCAAGCCCTTCGGGTAAATAATTGAAAATATAACAAATAAGGCGCTCACACCAGTGAACGCCACAGCTTGTTGATAAAGTATATTTTATTATAATTAATTTTTTGACCGAAGGGGATTGTTAAGGGGGCGACCGGAAAGCCCCCTTAACAGGGCGAGTATCAAATTATCAAATCAGCACAAGCGTTTGTACGTATAACTAAAGTAGAGTTTTGCAACAAGCTAAGGCGCTCACACCAGTGAACGCCTTGTGCTCTTTGTTTTATTGTCAGGCCTTTACGACCTCATCTGCGAGGGCTTCGAGAGCTGCCCTTGAATCATCTTTAAGGGAGGAGCGGATAGTTACCGTGCTGCCTACTATGGTGACGTTTTTGAATGCCTCAACATAGCCTTTCATCACTCTTCCTGCCGAAGGTGCCCATGAGCCGTTCTCAACGAGAGCTACCTTTCTGTTCTGATAAGCCTTGTCCCTCAGGTGGCAGAGAAGCTCTTCCATTATCGGGAATACGCCTGCATCGTAGGAGGGTGCCATAAGAACCATTTTGTCATACCTGAATGCGTCCTCGATGACCTCTGCTATGTCCTCTCTTGCGATGTCGCTGACAACTACCTTGGGCGCACCCTTTGCCCTGAGCATCTCACTCAGTTCCTCAGCAGCCTTTTTCGTGTTGCCGTGGATAGATGCGTATGCTACCAGCACACCCTCGTCCTCAGGCTGATAGGAAGACCATGTGTTGTATATTCCGAGATAGTAGTCAAGATCCTCGGTAAGTGCAGGCCCGTGCAGAGGAAGGATAGCCTTTATCTCAGTGCCGGCAAGCTTTTTCATAACGTTCTGTACCTGCATACCGTATTTGCCCACGATGTTGAAGTAATACCTTCTCGCTTCGCAAGCCCAGCCGTCCTCGTCCTCGGCGTCAAGCGTTCCGAACTTTCCGAAAGCATCGGCCGAGAAGAGCAGCTTTTCGCTCTCCTCATAAGAGAACATTACCTCAGGCCAGTGTACCATAGGCGCAAAGGTGAATTTAAGAGTGTGGCTTCCGAGGGAGAGGGTGTCGCCCTCCTTAACGGTGATGACCCTGTCCAGCAGGTCACCGACCTCGAAGAACTGGCTCATAAGCTGGAACGTCTTTGCGTTTCCGACGGGTACGATCTCAGGGTACTTTTCTATAAGAGCCATAAGGCTTCCCGTGTGGTCAGGCTCCATATGGGAGATCACCACGTAATCGGGCTTTTTGCCGTCAAGAGCCTTGTCAAGGTTTTCAAGCCACTCGGCAGTTTTTCTCTTGTCAGCCGTATCCATAACGGCGATCTTGTCATCCAGGATAACATAAGAATTATAGGCCATGCCGTCGGGCACTTCATACTGGCTCTCAAACAGGTCGAGATCATAGTCGTTCACACCGATGTAGCGTACAGCCTCAGAGATATCATATTTATTCATAGCAAAACCTCCTGATTTAAAATTTATACTATTATAACATATAATATCAGAAAAGTAAAGCGCGTATAAACAATAGTAACCACTTTTCAGTCGGGCACTTACCTGCTGCACTATTTACCCTTCGGGCTTCTCTGCACAAACCGATCGCTGCATAGAGTATCGTGCCCGGCCGTGCGGCGAGCACTTATAACATAAAAAGAGCTAAATGTAAAGATGCGAGTAGTTACTATATAATGTGGTTTAGCAGAGCTTTGTTCACTATGGGTATGGCAGCCCTCAAAATTTACAAAAACTTAATAATTCAGCTTGACAAAGAGGTTTCGATGTGCTATAATTATCGTACCTCTTTGTGAGGTCTATTTTTTTGCGCATTTTTTTCGGGAACGGGCGCTTTTCGGGAACGGGCGCTTTTCGGGAACGAGAGGTTATTCGGGAACGGCTGGGTGTTTGTTCGCAGCGAACGGTGCGCAGAGAGCATAAGTTACCTCAAAGCCGTGCAAAGCGGTGTTCAGAGGGAGGCAGACGTACTCCGACCGTTCTTGCGGAGTATAAATTTCGTCAGGAGGTGCCGAAATGAGAGTAAAGATTACACTTGCTTGTACAGAGTGTAAGCAGAGAAACTACAACACAAAGAAGAACAAGAAGAATGATCCTGACAGACTTGAAATGAAGAAATATTGCAAGTTCTGTAAGAAGCACACTCTTCACAAAGAGACCAAGTAAGTCAGAGGTGCGCGTATGGCAAAGAAGGAAAACGACGCAAAAACCTCGAAGAAGGCTCCCGAAAAGAAGAAAAAGGGCGGAATGAGAAAATGGTTCCGCGAGCTGAAGGCTGAGCTGAAGAAGGTCGTATGGCCGACGAGAAAGCAGGTCGTCAACAATACGGGCGTTGTACTGTCTATAATGGTAGTTATGGCGCTGTTCCTGTTCGGAGTCGATTCAGGTCTCGGAGCTGCTATACAGGCGATCCTGAAGATCGGTGCATAAGCAGCAGGGGTTTTCGGACACATCAATATTACGGAGGTAGGATAAACAATGGCAGAAGAAGCAAAATGGTATGTCGTTCATACCTACTCGGGCT
>CACXFU010000155.1 GCA_902767035.1 uncultured Ruminococcus sp. | reverse complement strand
TTTGCAGTTGAAAGAGCATTGATCACTTTATCTCTGTCATCAGCATCAGAATCAATATAGGTCACTTCAAAATGATCTTCTCCATCTGTTTCAATATTAGTTGCGATCTCATTTGAATTTTCGACCGGTAATGAAAACCTGCTGAATTGATATTCATCACCCAAATCGTTCAATGTGAATGGAAATGAGATGATCTTATCACCTATTTTAACATTCTGACAAACCTTCTCGAAAACCTCTTCGTTGAACTCTCCATTGAATCCAAGGTCAACCTCACTCTCAGTTTCACTTAAAGATACACTATCACTTACTTCATCAGCTTCGGAAGATACTGAAACCTGAGCAGCAGGCTTTGCACCTTTTGAGCTGGACTCATCGGAGATTTCTCCGCAGGATGAAAGCGACAGGATCAAAGCAGCTGTTACAAGATAGCAGATAATTGTTTTTTTCATTTAGATCTATCTCCTTTTGGTTATTCTACCCCTCGCACTTCCCTGCCAGAAGCTCTGAATACTTATTCCTGAACTGCGTGAACGTGCCGTTGTCTAAATTCTCTCTTATGCGCTCGGTGAGGGTGTTGTAAAAGTACAGGTTATGCATTACCGCCAGCCTTCCGCCTAGCTGTTCATCTGACTTGAACAGATGTCTCACATATGCCCTGCTGAAATTCCTGCACGCAGGACAGCCGCACTCCTCATCTATCGGCTTCGGGTCAGTCTCATAGGCTTTGTTCTTTATGTGCATTATGCCGCTCCAGGTGAACAGCGTTCCGTGCCTTGCATTTCTGCTGGGCATAACGCAGTCAAAGAAATCTATCCCTCTGTATACCGCCTCGATGATATTTGAAGGTGTCCCCACCCCCATAAGATATCTTGGCTTATCCTTTGGCATAAACGGCTCCACCTGCTCGATAACGTGATACATCACCTCTGTCGGCTCGCCCACGGCAAGCCCCCCTATCGCATAGCCGGCACAGTCTATCTCTCTTATCTGCTTCATATGCTCTATCCTCAGGTCATCATAGGTGCACCCCTGATTTATCCCGAAAAGCAGCTGCTCTCTGTTTATCGTTGTTTCAAGAGAGTTCAGCCTGTCCATCTCTGTCCTGCATCTTCTCAGCCACCGCGTAGTCCTCGCGCATGAAGCCTTTGAGTAGCTGTGCTCCGCAGGGTTCTCAACGCACTCATCGAACGCCATTGCGATAGTAGACGCTAAGTTCGACTGTATCCTCATACTCTCCTCAGGCCCCATGAAGATCTTTCTGCCGTCAACATGAGAGTTGAAGTACACTCCCTCTTCCTTTATCTTTCTGAGCGATGCCAGCGAAAACACCTGAAACCCGCCGCTGTCCGTAAGTATAGGGCCGTCCCAGTGCATAAACTTATGCAGGCCGCCCATTTTATATATCACCTCATCAGAGGGTCTTACGTGTAGATGATAGGTGTTGCAAAGCTCCACCTGACATTTGAGCTCATCTCTCAGATCAACAGAAGACACTCCGCCCTTTATCGCAGCAGACGTACCCACATTCATAAATACCGGTGTCTCTATCGTTCCGTGAACTGTCCTGAACTGTCCGCGCCTTGCAGCGCCCTCCTGTTTAAGTAAAGTGAACATAAACTCTCCTTGATAGTCATTTTTTATCATAAAAGCACAACAGTCCAGACCCTTGCTCAGAAACAGGCAAGAGTTTGGATCACTGTTATGCCGTCATATTAACTTCGGGATATCAACCCTTCATTTTCTTGTAAACCAGCAGGCCTACCACCCAGCCGATGCACCCGATAAGACCCACGATCGTAAGCACGCCGAAGATCTTCTGCGCTGTCTCAAAGAAAAGAGCAAAGCATAAAAGCCAAGCCAGCAGGCAGAATGCGAAAAAGCCTGCAATACCAAGGCTTATCTTCTTCTCCAGATCGGAGAAAGAAAGGTCTCCGAAGAAGTCGCCCAGATCATAGCTGATCCTTGAAATAAACTGTCTGATCTTGTCCATAATACTACCTCCTCATATTATAAGCATAGAATCTCCAAAGCTGAAAAACCTGTATTTTTCCTCAACAGCCGTTTTGTAGGCATTCATCGTATTCTCATACCCCAGAAAAGCAGATACCAGCATTATCAGTGTGCTCTCCGGCAGATGAAAATTGGTTATCAGTCCGTCAAGCACCTTAAATTCAAACCCCGGATATATAAATATCTCCGTAAACCCGTCGCAGGGTCTTATCTCGCCGTCATTATCGGCAGCAATGCTCTCCAGCGTCCTGCACGAGGTCGTTCCCACAGCGATCACTCTTCCGCCGTTTTTCTTAGTCTCATTTATCATCTGTGCGGTCTTTTCGTTAAGCTCATAGTGTTCCCTGTGCATCTTGTGGTCGAGAACATATTCCTCCTTAACAGGCCTGAACGTTCCGAGACCGACGTGCAGCGTAACGTAAGCTATCCCGACGCCCATATCCTCAAGCTCTCTGAGCTGCTCTTTAGTAAAGTGCAGCCCTGCCGTCGGCGCCGCCGAGGAGCCCAGCTCTCTCGAATAAACCGTCTGATAGCGCTCCTTGTCCTGAAGCTTCTCCGATATGTAAGGCGGCAGCGGCATCTGCCCTATCTCATCAAGAGCCGCAAAAAAGTTCGTGTCACATTCAAATCTCGCTATGCGGTTCCCGTCCTCAAGAACGTCCGTTATCACCGCCCTGAGAAGTCCTCCTCCGAAGCTGAAGCGCGTTCCTATTTTTGCCTTCTTTCCCGGTCTGCAAAGGATCTCCCACTCGAGATTTCCCCTCTGCTCCACCAGCAGGAATTCTATGAACGAGCCTGTCTCTTCCCTCTCTCCGTAGATCCTGGCAGGCAGCACTCTTGAATCGTTGAGCACCAGCAGGTCACCTTTGTGCAGATATTCGCATAGATTGTAAAAGCGGTCGTGTGTGATCTCTCCTGTTTTTCTGTCTACTTTCAGAAGTCTCGATGAGTTTCTCGGCTCCACAGGCGTCTGCGCTATCAGCTCCTGAGGCAGCTCGTAGAAAAAATCCGACCTTTTCATATTCTTTATATCAAGCATTATTTACTCCAGACCGTAAACCATACTCTGAACCGCGAACAGCTGTGTGCTCACGCAGAACAATGAATGATGATTTACAAAAAATTAATAAAATATCACCGCTATGTATTGACATATGAGAAAAAATTTGTTATCATAAGTCTTGGATAGAGGTGCAGCAGAGATCAGTAGCCTTCTTTCGCCGCCTGTCATTTCTGTTATCGTGCAGGGTGCTCGGGTCTGTTGTCGGACAGATAAGCCCGGGACTGTTATTGTGCAGGGAGTCCGGATCTGTGATCGTACAGAGAACCCGGGGCAGCGGCAGGGTCTTCCCAAGACCAGTGAAACAAGGTGAAAGGCGAAGCTGCCGAAGCGGGACAACGGGAAATGTCCCAGCTGACTGATGGTTTAACAGATTATCGGTTGTCATCATTACTTATGATGGAGTGCTATCGACATAAATATCTATGTCAACATTCTTATTATATTGTATGATGCGCCGGTTTTCAACCGGTTTTTTTATTATTTAAGTAAATTTTATGTTTTTGTGCAAAAATCAGCTTATCAGGCCTCTTGATTTGGTGATTTTGACAGTACAAAAAGAAAAGGAGTTTTTTAAATGAAACAGTACAATGTAGGTATCATCGGAGCAACGGGAATGGTAGGCCAGAGATTCTCACTTCTTCTTGACAAGCACCCGTGGTTCAACGTAGTTTGTGTTGCGGCATCTCCCCGTTCTGCGGGAAAGAAGCTGAAGGACGCAGTTGCAGGCAAGTGGAAGCTCAAAGATCCGCTGCCTGAGGCAATCGGAGAGCTGACAGTGCTCGACGCAACTGCCGATATCGAGAAGATAGCAGGAATGGTCGATTTCGTATTCTGTGCAGTAGATATGAAGAAGGATGAGATAAAGGCTCTCGAGGAAAGATACGCTAAGGCTGAGTGCCCTGTTGTATCCAACAATTCCGCTCACAGACATACTGATGACGTTCCTATGGTTATCCCTGAGATCAACCCTGAGCACATCGAGATAATCGAAGCACAGAGAAAGAGACTCGGCACAAAGAGGGGCTTTATCGCAGTAAAGTCAAACTGCTCACTGCAGAGCTATGTTCCTGCTCTTGCTCCGCTTCACAGCAAGTATAAGGTAACAAAGGCACTTGCCTGCACATATCAGGCGATCTCCGGCGCAGGAAAGACCTTCGAGTCATGGCCTGAGATACTTGACAACGTTATCCCTTACATCGGCGGCGAGGAGGAGAAATCCGAGAAGGAGCCGATGAAGATCTGGGGACACATCGAAGGAGACAAGATAGTTGATGCAGTTGAGCCCAACATCACGGCTCAGTGCCTGAGAGTTCCCGTATCTGACGGACATACGGCAGCTGTTTTCGTATCCTTCGAGAATAAGCCCTCCAAGGAAGAGATCCTTGAGGAATGGAAGAACTTCTCGGGCGTTCCTCAGGAGCTTGATCTTCCGAGCGCACCTAAGCAGTTCCTCAACTACTTTACTGAGGACGACAGACCGCAGGCTAAGCTTGACAGAGAGCTTGAAGGCGGAATGGCAATTTCCATAGGCAGACTCAGAGAGGATACTCAGTACGACTACAAGTTCGTATGCCTGTCACATAACACGCTCAGAGGTGCAGCAGGCGGTGCGGTGCTTCTTGCAGAGCTGCTTGCGGCTAAGGGATATTTTGACTGATCTGCCAACCTATATCAAAGGGAGGAATAATTATGAAAAACACGATTTTCACAGGCGCAGGAGTTGCTATAGTAACTCCTATGAACGCTGACGGCTCTATCAATTACGATGAGCTGGGAAGACTTATAGACTTTAATATCGACAACGGTACAGATGCTATCATCATCTGCGGCACAACGGGCGAGAGCTCTACCATGACTGATGAGGAGCATATTGAGTGCATCAGATATGCGATAGAGAAGGCTGCCGGCAGGGTCCCTGTCATTGCAGGCACAGGCTCTAACCATACGGAGTATGCCGTAAACCTTTCAAAGAAGGCTGAGGAGCTCGGTGCTGACGCACTTCTCTGTGTGACACCTTATTACAACAAGGCATCGCAGAAGGGTCTTATCGCTCACTTTACAGCTATCGCAAATGCGGTAAAGATACCGATAATCCTTTATAACGTTCCCTCAAGAACAGGCACCAACATTCTCCCGAAGACAGCTTATGAGCTTTCCAAGGTCGAGAACATCGTTGCCATCAAGGAGGCGAGCGGCAATATCAGCCAGATCACCGAGACAGCTGCTCTCTGCCAGGGACAGCTTGACATCTACTCAGGCAATGACGATCAGATAGTACCGATCATGGCTCTGGGCGGAAAGGGCGTTATCTCAGTGCTTTCAAACTGTGTTCCTAAGGAGACTCACGAGATCGCAGCACTGTGCCTCGAAAACAGATATCCTGAGGCTGCTGCACTTGCTTTCAAGTATCTGCCTCTGGCTCACGCACTGTTCAATGACGTCAATCCTATCCCCGTTAAGGAGGCGCTCAATATCATGGGCTTCAATGCCGGCGAATGCAGAATGCCGCTTTGCCGCTCTGAGCAGCCGAAGATAGACGCACTGAGGGCTGAGCTTGACAAGCTCGGACTTGTAGACTCTGTAAAGTAAGAAAAGCTTTCCCCTGTCTTTCGGCAGGGGAATTCAGTATAACAATAAAGGACTGATAAAAATGACTAAAATAGTTATCTGCGGAGCCTGCGGAAAAATGGGCAGGTTTATAAACGATGTTATAAAAGGCAGAGATGACTGCGAAGCTATCGCAGGGATAGATAAGTTTGGAGACGCTTATGACAGCTTCCCTGTTGTTAAAAGCGCATCTGAGCTCACTGAGAAGCCCGATGTTATCATCGACTTCTCACACCCCTCTGCGCTGGACGATCTTCTCTCCTATGCACTGACGAACGGTGTGCCGCTGGTGCTTGCCACAACAGGCTACAGCGAAGAGGAGCTTGCAAAAATACATAAGGCAGCCGAGCAGGTACCTGTGTTCTTCACATTCAATATGACCCTCGGCATAAACCTTTTAGCTGAGCTTGCAATGAAGGCCGCAAAGGTTCTCGGCGGACAGTATGATATCGAGATCATAGAAAAGCACCACAATCAGAAGCTCGATGCTCCTTCGGGCACAGCTATCATGCTTGCTGACGCTATTAATTCAGTTCTTGACACCAAGTGCGAATACGTCTACGACAGGCACTCCGTAAGGGCAAAGAGAAGCAAGACCGAGATCGGTATGCACTCGATAAGGGGCGGCACTATAGTAGGTGAGCACGAGATTCTCTTTGCAGGCCGCGATGAAGTTGTGAGCCTGAAGCACGAAGCACATTCAAAGCAGGTGTTTGCCGTAGGTGCTGTGAACGCTGCTGTTTTCCTCAAGGACAAGCAGGCAGGGCTCTATGATATGAGCGATCTGCTGGCAGAGATCTGATATTCAAAAAGACCACTCTCTCAAAGAAAGTGGTCTTTTTTTATGCTTTTGCCGTATTCAAAGGCTTTTGCTTTCTAAGCTTTTTATACTCCCCTTTATAGAGACCGTATGCCTTTTTCCATTCCTCGTCGGAAGGTGTATATCCGCCGAAGCAGACCGCCTCAAACAGCTCCACCACATAGCTCAGATCCGCCTCCCGGCGCGATCTCATAAAGCCAAGCAGCTCGTGCGGAGTGTAGCCTGCGAGCCGTACTCCCGATGAATTCTCCAGCAGCTTCAGGGTCCTTCTGTAAAGCTTCAGAACGCGGTTAGTATTATCTGTAAACATCAGCGATATCCTGAATAACAGCTCGATTATCCTGTCAAGCAGGATAACGAAAATGATAACGAATATAACGCCCAGAACTATAGCTATCCTTCCGAAGTACTCAAAGAAGATCGTGAAGTCAAATCCGCCGTCGTCATCGCCTCCGGCAGTCTGATAATCAGCGATAGTAGGATCAAATGTAACCCAGCCCACACCTGAAATGTAGATCTCTACCCACGCATGGGCGTTGCTGTCACGGATGATGTATTCGTTGCTGTCGTTCTTCTCATAAGCCGCAAATCCCTCGACGTATCTCGCCGGCAGCCCCGCAAGCCTTGCGATCAATGTCATCGACGTTGCGTAGCTGGTACAGCTGCCGCGCTTGGATTCAAACAGGAAATAATCTATAGACTCGTCCTCCGGCACATATTCCTTATCGTAGCGGAAGCCGTTGTTCTCAAAATAATCAACGATAGCCTGTGCCTTTTCATACTCGGTATCCTTGTCGCCCGTTATGCTCTGAGCAAGCTCCCTGAGCCTGTCACTTGCTTCATAACCAGACAGATCGGTGAAATTATCGTGGATAGCCTGCACGTTATAGACTACGGAATTTCTGATATCGCCCTTTGCAGCAGCCGCTTCAAGCGCCGCCTCAAAATCCTCATACCTGATATTGATCTTGCTGATATAGGCTCTTGCCTCATCATTCTCGGGATAGAACTCGATATCCGTATCAAGCTCCGGTGCAGAGCCGTTATCATACAGTGCCGCTGCATAGACCTCTCCGTGAGGTATCTTGTTATACTGCTTGAGAGAATCACCCTCAAGAGTTATCGGAACAGGCAGGTATGACGGCGCGAAATTATCGCTCGCATAAAGTGACATTTCCTCTGTCTGCGTATAAATGCTCTGGGGATACAGTTCCTTTTTCAGCCCGTACTGCTCGTAATCGCCCGATTCAGCCAGCTCTCTCATCATCTGGTACATATACACAGGCGTATTTATCTCATTGTCAGCATAATTCATTCCGATTATATCGTAGATAGAATTATCCCTGCTCATCACCCAGCGCTCGTCCTCGGTGACACTGTCAAAGCCCTGTCTCCTGAGATAATAAACGTAGTAATTGTCCGAAGCAGTCATTCTGAAAAGCTCAACGCCCTCATCGTTGCTGCCGAACCTGAGAGATGACAGATCGCTCAGGTCTGAATAGTTTGAATTTCTGCTTCCCGTCAGATCAAAATAGGTCTTGTCGGCCTCAAGCTTTGACTTTGCCGTAGTTGAAGGCAAAAACATAGTCACAGCTCCGACCACCGCAACAAACAGCGCCAGCGCAGCCGCATACTGCCTGTTGATGACAACTCGCTCCTTGTTCTCAGTGCTCACAAGCCTTGAATGCACCATAAGCGCCAAGAAAACGGTTATCATAAGGGTCAGCTCGAACGTCTCTATAGACTCGGCTCTCTTTGCATAGATAAACAGCGGGAACAGCATCGCCAGCAGCGTGCCTGACGCCCTGTATCTTATCAGTGTGAAATAATAAACTACAGATGACAGGAAAAACGTCATAAATATCATTGTGCCGGTGAAATACTCATCGACCTGCCCGACCTCATTGATATCAACATAGAACCAGTCCTGATAGCTTATCATAGTCCGGGTGTAGCCCTGCATGATCAGTCTGAAATACAGCACAGTGATGCCTATGAGCATCGTCATGTATATCAGGCCTCTTAACACCTTTCTGCCCTTCAGCCATTCAAACAGCACGAACAGCAGACACTCAGCAGCAAAGCATATTATCGTATAGCGTGATACATCATTCGGCATAAACACGTCGATTATCAATCTGATGATAACTATGCAATACACAGCAGGCAGAGCATATTTAGCCGCTATATCCGTAAGTATTCTTCTTGCTCTGCTCAATATGCTCACCTCTTTTCATTTATCCGAGCCGTTCAAACTCCATATTCTCATCTACGTGCCAGACATTCTCAGCGACCTTTTCAATGCCGCTGTTTTTCGTAAACACGAATGACCCTCCGACCTTTTCAAGCAGATACTGCAGCTGTGCCTGCATATCCGCCATGCACGCCGAAAAGCATATCGGCATCGTGTTCTGATTCAGCGCACCGAACGCGAACCTGTCCTTGTCTTCGGTCACTCTTATCCCTGCAAGGTCCTCCTGCAGAAGAAGGATATCTCCCAGCTGAGATATCTCTGCCTTGCGCCAGTCGCCGCCGATGCAGTAATTGAATTCACTCTCATATCCCTGCCGCACCAGCATATCCAGCATCGCAAGTGACGCCTCAACTATATTGTCGATGTTTTTCATATAAATGCCGTTGAACAGATCGCCCTGCGGAATATCCAGCACGAATATCTGGCTTGACGCCGAGACCTTTTCATCCAGCCTTACCATTAGTTCGTCCTTCTTCGAGGAGAGCTTCCAGTTTATCCTCTTGAGCGAATCGCCGGGGATATAGTCTCTGTGCTCAAACCCCGGGAAGCCTGTCGGCGTCAGCGAGGTCTCATTCGTCTCACTCTCATTATCCTCATCATAGGCCGAGTTCTCAGCCGTTGCCCGCAGTATCTCATGCTGGCCGCCCGTCTCGGGGATATTAGGCAGCACCTTAATATAAGCTGCCCCTCCGGGCAGAGAAGCCGTTATATCCTTGTCAGCTATGCCCAGATAATCGTGCAGCACCAGGCTCTTTATGCTGACAGCTCCCACTCCGCAGTACACCGTCTCGACCGGCACCCTGATGACTGTCGGCTCTTTTGACATCACCAGCGCCCTGAGCTTCGGCTCACCTACTATCCTCAGATTGTCCGTCGCCTGCAGTGTTATCTCCGCCATAGCAGTCGGCAGAGGAAATATCGTAGAGCTCAGCACAAGCTCTATCTCAAGCTTGTCGTTTTTTGCCGCGACCTCGGTCACCGTCCTCACTGCCGCACTAAGCTTTCTCTGCGACAGTATATATATCAGAGAGGAAAGCAGAAATCCCAGCGTCAGCAGCTCCAGCAGCAGCAGTCCGCCGGACGCATTTATAAAATACGACACAAACACCGCTATCAGCCCGCAGGCAAGGTAGCCCATTGCATTTTTCATGCTCTCCCTCCCTTCGTGATCTTCTCCGTTTTTTCAGTACCACCTATCTGCCGCAGCAGACCGTAATAATTATTGCTGAGCTATCTCATCAGGTGACTTGACTGTTAGAGCTATCTCGGCAAGCGCCGCTCTCTCATTTCCGAACGAGGATTTACCCTTCGGAGAGAGCATAAGTCTGTGCGCCAGAACATCGCTCATTACCGCCTTTACATCATCGGGCGTCACAAATGATCTGCCCATAACAAAGGCATAGGCCTTGGCAGCTTTCAGAAGAGCTATGCTTCCTCTCGGAGAAACGCCCAGCTTTACATAATCCGAATTTCTCGTCGCGGTAACGATGCTAAGTATATATCTTCTTATATTCGGCGCAGCCGTCACATTCTCGGCATAGTTCATAAGCGCCGTTATGTCATCAAGGCTCATCACAGCCTCAACGTTCTTTCCGAAATCCGAAGCCTCCGCCCTCGACATTATATCAAGCTCTGCATCATAGGTCGGATAGCCCATCGATATCTTCATCAGGAACCTGTCCATCTGTGCCTCCGGCAGATGATATGTACCATAGGTCTCGACAGGGTTCTGTGTTGCGAGCACCATAAAAGGTTTCGGCAGAACATGGGTCACGCCGTCAACTGAGATCTGTCTCTCCTCCATTACCTCCAGAAGGCTTGACTGTGACTTCGGCGAAGCTCTGTTTATCTCATCGGCCAGCAGGAAGTTACACATTGCAGCGCCCTCCTTGTAGGTGAGCTCATGCGTTGTGCTGTCGACCATTGAGAAACCGACGATATCTGACGGCATTACATCGGGAGTCAGCTGTATCCTGTTGAATTTTCCGTCCACAGACCTTGCCAGCGCAGATACCAGCTGCGTCTTGCCGACGCCCGGCACGTCCTCAATAAGAACATGACCGCCGCAAAGCATAGCTGTGATTATCCTGAGCACAGAATCTGTCTTTCCGACGATGACCTTTTCTATATTCTCGGTCAAAAGCCTAACTTTTTCATTCATAGTCTGATCCTCCCGATCTTTTTATATTACCGCATATTATGCGTATCCATTATCTTTCTTTCCGATCATAGTATAACATAAACCGGCAGCTTTGTAAAATACCTGTTTATAATAGCACTATAACCAACACTTATACCGGGCTCAGCGTGACCACTGTCTCTATCCCCGTTGTGTGAGGGAACATATCCACAGGCTGTATCATATCAGCCTTATATCCCAGTCTCGCCAGCGCCGCAAGGTCTCTCGCAAGGCTCTCAATACCGCATGAGATATAAACTATCCTCTTCGGTCTCAGCCTGCTCAGTGCCGCTATAAACTGTCTTGATGCTCCTGCTCTCGGCGGATCGAGCACCACGATATCGACCATCTCGCCTGAATCCGTGATCTTTGCCATAAAGCTTCCTGCGTCCTCGGCATAAAAGGTGATGTTCTCACATTTATTGAGCGCTGCGTTCATCTCAGCGTCCCTGACCGCATTCTCATTGAGCTCGCACCCTGCGACCACAGCACCCCGTCTTTCACAGATTATGCCTATGGTCCCCGTCCCGCAGTAAGCATCTATGAGCCTGCTGCCCTTCTCTATGCCTGCGGCACTTATTGCAGTTTCATAGAGCTTTTCGGTCTGGGCACTGTTCACCTGATAGAACGACTGCGGGGATATCCTGAAAACGCAGCCGCAAAGCTCGTCCTCGATATGACCGCTGCCGTAAAGCACCTTGCTGTGCTGCCCAAGTGTCAGCGGCATCCCGCGCGGATTGACGTTCAGCACCACGCTCCTGACAAACGGGCATTTTTTCACCAGCGCCTGCGCCAGGCCCTTTGCATTGGGCACGGCAGGCTTGTTCACTACAAGCACCAGCATAACGCCCTTTGACGCTGCCCTTATCAGAGTATGCCTTAAAACGCCCTTTCCGCTCTTCGGGTTGTAAGGGTTTATCCTGAACGAGCCAAGAAGAGGCTTCAATTCCCTTATCACCTCAGAGGCTCTCCTGTCCTCAAGCATACAGTCTTCTATCACGGTCATTCCTTTGTCAGACGAGCGGAACACCCCCGAAACTATTTCGCCCGAGCGTGCCGTTTTGTAGACCGTCTGCACCTTGTTGCGGTATCTGTAAGGGTCCTCCGCAGGTATGATAGGAAACACCCTTGCAAAGCGTGACAATAACCTTTTTGCCTTTTGATTCTTATAAGCGATCTGCTCCTCATAGCTCATAGCCAGCTGGCAGCCGCCGCATCTTTTAAAGCACCTGCATATACTCTCTGCCATTGTTTTCTTTCCTCACGGTAGTATTACCTTACATTATAACATTACACTGCTATAATGTCAACCAAAACAGCAGGTTTCTCAAACGTTTTCGATTTTCGCTAAAATATGAACATAATGAAAAGATTTCGCTATGCGAGAAAAAAGCTGCATTTTGAGATAAAAAATTCTTAAAAATCACTTTTTTACTATTGCAATTTCCGGTAAGATGTTATAAAATAGTTGTAACAGCGTAAACGTATACATTGCGCTGTTACTTAAAAAATAATGATCGGGAGGTATTCCACTATGAAATTTGCCGACGGATTCTGGCTCAATCAGAAGGGATATGAAGTTAACTACGCAAATCAGGCTTTCGAGGTCGATGAGATCGAGAACGGCTTTATGATCGTTGCGACTCCGTTCGTCGTTTATAACAGGGCGATGATGCTCGGAAGCGCCAACCTGGAGATCAGGTACACATCAACGCAGGAAAACTGCATAAAGGTGAACATCACTCACCACAAGGGCTATGTTGACAACGGCCCGCACTTTGTTCTCAATGAAGGCAGCTACAAGCCTTCGGTAACGATAACCGAGAAGGAGGCTGTGCTCGTTTCCGGAGATACCAGGCTTGTGGTAAACCGCGAGAACTGGGGCTTTACATATTACTATAAAGACAAAAAGCTCACAAGCGGCGGCTGGAGATCTACCGGCATCATCTTCGAGAGCGAATACAGAAAGCAGGCAAGAATGCAGCTTGCTGCCGATGACACCTTCTGGAACTACCCCTCAGATCCTCACACTACATATATCAGAGAGCAGCTTGACACTACCGTAGGCGAGTATTTCTACGGCTTCGGCGAGAAGTTCACCACCTTTGCAAAGAACGGTCAGTCAGTAGAGATATGGAATTCTGACGGCGGCACCTGCTCAGATCAGTCATACAAGTGCATACCCTTCTACGTTTCGTCAAGGGGCTACGGCGTTTTCGTAAACAGCTCGGACAAGGTCTCCTACGAGGTCTGCTCTGATACCGTTTCCAAGGTTTCGTTCACCGTTCCGGGTGAGAACCTTGAATACTTCGTTTTCGGCGGAGAGAACATCACAGATGCTCTGGCAGGCTACACCACCCTCACAGGCAAGCCTTCACTGCCTCCGGCATTCAGCTTCGGCCTGTGGCTCACCACCTCCTTCACCACCACCTATGATGAAGAGACTATCACCTCGTTCATCGACGGTATGGCTGAGAGAGATATCCCCCTGCAGGTGTTCCACTTTGACTGCTTCTGGATGAAGGGCTTCGAGTGGTGCAACTTTGAGTGGGACAAGAGCCAGTTCCCCGAGCCTGAGGCTATGCTCAAGAGACTTCACGAGGACAAGAACCTTCACACCTGCGTATGGATAAATCCCTATGTAGGCCAGAGATCAAGGCTTTTTGATGAGGGCATGGAAAACGGCTACTTCATCAAGAACGAGGACGGCAGCGTATTCCAGTGCGATACATGGCAGCCGGGAATGGCTATCGTTGACTTCACAAATCCTGATGCCTGCAAGTGGTTCGCATCATATCTGAGAAAGCTCTGTGAGATGGGTGTTGACACATTCAAGACAGACTTCGGCGAGAGGATACCTACCAGAGGTGTCAAGTATTTTGACGGCTCTGACCCGATAAAGATGCATAACTACTATACATATCTCTACAATGAGTGCACATTCAACGTGCTCAAAGAGTATTACGGTGAGAACAAGGCTTGTCTCTTTGCAAGATCTGCGACGGCAGGCGGACAGAAGTTCCCCGTTCACTGGGGCGGCGACTGCTCAGGCAACTACAACTCAATGGCTGAGGTCGTCAGGGGCTGTCTGTCACTGTGTATCTCAGGCTTCGGCTACACCTCACACGATATGGCAGGCTTTGAAGCTACCGCAACTCCCGACATCTACAAGAGATGGGCTGCCTTCGGTATGTTCTCGTCTCACAGCCGTCTGCACGGAAATCAGTCCTACAGAGTGCCGTGGCTCTTTGATGAAGAGGCCTGCGACGTACTTCGCTTCTTCACAAAGCTTAAAGGCCAGCTGATGCCTTATATCTGGGCACAGGCTATCAAGACTCATGAGGTCGGCGTGCCTGTTATGAGAGCTATGGTAATAGATTATGCAGATGACCCTACCTGCCTCACTATCGACAGGCAGTATATGTTCGGTGACAATATCCTCGTTGCACCTATCCTCAATGATGAGAGCATGGCTGAGTATTATCTGCCTGAGGGCAAGTGGACAGACATAATCACAGGCAAGGTGCTTGAAGGCGGCAAGTGGTACAGACACAAGTGCTCATACTTTGAGATACCTGCACTTGCAAAGCCGAACAGCATCATCGCTTACGGAAAGTTTGAAAACGACGTTGAGTATGATTATCTTGACGGCACCACCTTCAGGATCTACGAGCTTGAAGACGGCAAGAGCGCAGCTGCAAAGATCTATGACACCGAGGCAAAGCAGGTATTCGAGCTTACCGCGGTAAGAAACGGCAGCAAGATCGAGTGCACCTACACCGATACAAAGGCAAGCTTCTCGATAGAAGTTGCAAACACCGACAAGAAGGCAGATGTAAGCCCGAACTTCGGCGGCAAGGTAATAATCGAGCTTTAAGCTTAACACAATACATAAAAAGAGCTCTGTGAAAACAGGGCTCTTTTCTTATTGCAAAAGTGATTCGCCCGATAATAGCGCTGGCTCCCTAGCAGCAGCACGTCCTGCTTGGGGGCTTTCCGGTCGCCCCCAAACCCCTTCGGTCAAAACTTTTACTTTTTTATTTCAGACAAAAAAACTGCGCTGTCATAAGGCAACGCAGTAAGCGAATTAATCTTCTTCCTTCTCAAATGTCATTGTGATGCCGTCCTCGCTCATCTCGAGGTCGCCGTCATCGTTGATAGTGAGCTCAATTGTCTCATCATCCTTGCCGCTCTCGTCGCTGAGGATGATCTTGTCACCGTCAACTTCCCACTCTGCTCCGCTTTCACCGAAAACTTTAGCCTTGTGGTCGTCCTTGAGTTCGATGCTCATCTTCTCACCAAGAAGTTCGTAGGTGTAGGTTCCTACATACTTGCTGTCGCCGCAGCTTACCAGCATAAGGCAGCACATTACAGCAGCGAGCATCATTGCGAAAATTTTCTTCATAATAATTACCCCCGTGTCTTATTCGTAAATCGCCGTTTTTCGGCGCATCTTACACAGAAATATTAACATAGATTTAAATTTCTGTCAAGAGACTAAACCAAATTATGAACGGATTTTAACTTTCTCACAAATTACGAGAGCTTATCTTATGCACTTTCAACAATCAGTCTGCGAAGAAAACACAGAATGCCTTGTAAGCCATAAAATCATCGATCTTTGAGGTTATCTCAAACGGTGCGTGCATTGAGAGCACAGGCACACCTACATCGATAACGTCAAAGTCAAGGTTTGCGATATACTGAGCTACTGTTCCGCCGCCGCCGGCATCGACCTTTCCGAGCTCACCTGTCTGCCAGATGATGTCATTGTCATCGAAAAGCTTTCTTATCCTGCCGACAAACTCTGCCGATGCGTCTGATGTGCCGCTCTTTCCTCTTGCGCCGGTGAACTTTGTCGCAACAACGCCGTAATTTATCTGGGAAGCGTTTCTTATCTCAAAGGGGCTTGAGAATGTAGGATCGACCGCAGCATTGACATCTGCTGAAAGGCACTCGGAGACCGATATAACGTCTCTGCCCTCATAGCCAAAGGGCTTTGCGAGATCTGCAATGAAATACGGCAGATAAGAGCTGTTAAGGCCGGTGTTTCCGTCGCTTCCCGTCTCCTCCTTGTCGGTGAGGATAGTCAGGCAGGTCTTCTTCGGACTGTCGCAGTCAAGGATAGCTCTGAGAGCCGTATATGCGCACACCCTGTCGTCCTGTCCGTAAGAGCCCACAAGGCTTCTGTCAAAACCGACATCACGCGCCTTGAACTGAGGCACCGCTTCAAGCTCCGCCGAGATGAAGTCGTCCTCAACTATGCCGTATTTTTCATTGAGTATCGCCATAATATTGAGCTTTACCTTATTTGAGATCTTATCGTCCTTGAACGGGCGCGACCCGATAAGTATGTTCAGCTCCTCCCCCTGGATAAGCTTAGGTGCTGGGCGTCTCATCTGCTCGTCTGCAAGGTGCGGAAGTATATCCGTAATGCAGAACACAGGGTCGCTGTCGTCCTCGCCTATGCTGACGGATATCTTTGAGCCGTCGCCCTTGACGATAACACCGTGCAGTGAGAGCGGTATGGTCGGCCACTGATATTTCTTTATTCCGCCATAATAATGCGTTTTGAAGAGAGCAAGCTCCTTCTCCTCATAAAGCGGGTTCTGCTTTAAGTCAAGCCTTGGAGAGTCGATATGAGCAGCTGCCAGGCGCACGCCCGTACCGATATCCTCAGAGCCCATAACGCCTAGGATAACAGCCTTTTCTCTGTTCACATAATAGAATTTCTCATTTGGCTGATACTTCTTTCCCTTCTCAAATGGCACAAAGCCGGCTGCCTGAGCCTGCTTAACAGCCTCGATCACCGCTTCGCGCTCAGTCTTTGCGGTATCAAGAAAATCCTTATACCCCTCACAGAATGCATCTGCCTCAGCTATCTGCTCATCGCTCATTCTGAGCCCTGCATTCTTCCTGTCAGAAAGCACCTTTTCAGAAAGAAGCTCTGCCTGTGTCTTTTCCTTTTCACTCATGTTAGTTCCTCCTTATTTATTCATTGCGCAACTGTGCCGCGCACAATTACCGTTATTCACTTACGGTATGGCTGCTCGCCAGAATGTCCTTATAATGGCTGTAGGCATTCATTATCTTGTCTACATAATTCGCGGTCTGGTCGTTCTCATCGGGTATATCCTCTGTCCTGAAGTTTTTCGGGTCTATCGTGCCGTCAGTTATCCAGCTGTCAACAAGCCCCATTCCGCAGTGATAAGCCGCAGCCGTCAGCTCAATAGAGCCGTCATATTTATCGAGAAGATAACTCAGATAATAAGTTCCGTACTGGATATTGAGCTTCGGCTCAAACACATCGTCAAAGGTATAGCCCCTGTCATCATCAAGTCTGAACTTTATCCAGTCAAAGGCGTCCTCCATCAGCTGCATCAGCCCTCTCGCGCCCACCTCTGACACCGCATCGGGGTCAAAGCCGCTCTCTACCTTTATCACAGAGAACACCAGCACGGGATCACAGTTATATTCCGATGAATACTTCACGACATATTCCTCATAATCCGTCGGGTATGTAAATGACTGCGGAAGCTCCTTCACCTTTTTTGCTATATCCTTCCCGTGCAGAGCTATCAGCGTCACTATCGACGCCAGAAGCAGCACCGCCAGAAAGACAGGTCCCTTTTTTATTCTCTTTTTTGTTTTTCTTTTTGATCCTCCCGTACCTCTCGGCGCAGAAGTCCTCTTAACTGTTTTTGATGTCTTTGCAGGCATTACCAAACATTCCTTTGATCGTTCTTGCAGCCTCCTGTGCCGAGCGTTCCGCCTCGGCAAGGGTGCCGTTGTTTTCAATTATCAGAGTACACTTTTCCCTGAAAAAATCCTCATCATGCTGAGAGGAAAACCTCTTTTTTGCAAGCTCCGCGCTGACACCGTCGCGCTGCATTATCCGCCCGAGCCTCAGCTGCTCATCACTGAGAACTGCGGCCGTCACATCGCAGCTGCCGTCGATACCGGCTTCAAAAAGAGTAGGTGCATCGAGAACTATATAGTCCGATTTTTCGGACAATTCTTCGACTATCCTGTTTATTTCAGCGGTTATATACTTAAATTCTATCCTTTCGAGAAGCTCAAGGCTCTCCCTGTCAGAGAACACTATCCGAGCCATTTTTTCGCGGTCAAGCACATAGCTCTCATCAAAGCATTCCGGGAAATACTCTGAAAGCTCCCTGTTGCAGTCAGAGCCTGCCTCGGTAACTCTTCTGGCTACCGCGTCACAGTCGATAACGGCAAAGCCCTCCTGCGTGAACACCCTGCTCACCGTGCTTTTGCCGGCACCGCTCTGCCCTGTAAGCCCTATAATTATGCTCACAGCTTCACCACCTTAAAGCCTGCTGCCCTCAGCAGCCTGTTATAGACCGCCAGACCCACGCCGCTTTTTTCGGGGCAGCGCGCAAGCACCCTTTCGGCGCCCAGCTCATCAAGAGTTCGCAGACAGGTGAAAAGTTTTTTCGCCTGATCCTCAGCAGTCTCACCGTATTCGATAAAGTCAGCGTCAAGGCCTTCACAGTCATCCTTTGAGAACACCAGCAGCATCATACCCTCAGTGAGGTTCTTTCTCACATAATGCCTGAAGCTGTCTCTGTCGGAATCGATTATAGTCACATCTGCCTTCGGGGCATAATGCTTGTATTTCATTCCCGGAGAACGCACCACTGCGTCTTCTCCCAGCTGTTCGAGCACGCCCTTGTCTATCACCGTATCTGCAATGCCGGAAAGCTCCTCGGGAGAAATAAACCCCGGGCGCAGCACACGGATCTTGTTGTCATCAAAGCATATGACGGTAGATTCCACTCCCACGGAGCTGTCTGCGCCGTCAACTATCGCGGATATCCTGCCGTTCATATCGTCATAAACGTGCCTGAACGTTGTAGGAGAGGGGCTGCCCGAAAGGTTTGCCGACGGCGCTGCCAGAGGAAAGCCGCAGCGCTTTATTATCGCCCTTGCGGTGGTATCTGCCGGCATTCTTATGCCTACGGTATCAAGCCCCCCGCTTGTGACAGATGGTATCTTATCTCTTTTCGGAAGTATCATCGTCAAAGGCCCTGCCCAGAACGCCTCGGCGCACCTGTAGGCAATATCAGGCACGCAGGGTGACAGCTTTTCAAGCTCCGCTATATCCGCTATATGCACTATCAGAGGATTATCGGCAGGCCTTCCCTTTGCTTCAAATATCCGCCTGACAGCATTCTCGTCAAACGCATTTGCCGCAAGCCCGTATACCGTCTCCGTAGGCACAGCCACTACCTCACCGCCGGTAAGCAGCTCGGCCGCCCTGTCAAGAGAGGCACCGTCCGTTCCAAGTATCTCGGTCTTCATCAGCTATCCTTCTCTCCTGCAAGCTTTGCAGCCTGATCCGCTGTTGCAAGCGCGTCGATGACCTCATCAAGGGCACCGTTGAGCACCTGCTCCAGTCTGTATATCGTCAGCCCTATCCTGTGGTCGGAGATACGGCCCTCAGGGAAATTGTAGGTGCGTATTCTTTCTGATCGGTCTCCCGTTCCTACCTGTGAACGCCTGTTGTCAGCTATCTGCTTATCCTGCTCCTGCTGCTTCTGGTCAAGCAGACGCGAACGCAGTATCGCAAGGGCTTTAGCCTTGTTCTGGAACTGTGAGCGCTCGTTCTGGCACTCTACCACCATACCCGTGGGCAGGTGGGTTATCCTTATGGCAGACGAGGTCTTGTTTATGTGCTGACCGCCTGCGCCCGATGAACGGAAAACATCTATTTTAAGGTCTTTCTCCTCGTTGATATCAAGCTCCACGTCCTCAGCCTCGGGAAGGACAGCGACAGTAACGGTAGATGTGTGTACCCTGCCCTGTGATTCAGTCTCAGGCACTCTCTGAACGCGGTGAACTCCGCTTTCATATTTCAGTCTCGAATATGCACCTGAGCCCGATACGCTGAACGTCACCTCTTTATAGCCCCCGAGCTCAGTCTCGTTTGCGTTGAGAAGCTCCGTCTGCCAGCCCTGAGAGGAAGCATACATCGTATACATCCTGTAAAGAGAGCCTGCAAAAAGGGCTGCCTCCTCACCGCCGGCGCCGCCCCTGATCTCGATGATAACGTTCTTCTCATCGTTCGGGTCCTTCGGCAGGAGCATTATTTTCAGCTTATCCTCAAGCTCTGACATCTTATCCTTTGATTCCTCGAACTGAGCCTGTACCATTTCCTTGAAGTCCTTATCAAGGCCGCCCGCGTCGAGAAGCTCCTGAGCCTCTTCAAACTGCTCCTTTGCATTTTTATACTCCGCAAAGCCCTGAGCGATAGGCTCTAGTGTCTTGTATTCTTTCATGAGCTCAGTATAAAGCCTGCTGTCGTTGACGACCTCTGGCTGCATGAGCTTTTCATTTATCTCATTGAATTTATCTTCCAGTGCAAGTAATTTTTCAAACATAAATATCCTCCTGATGTAGTTTTCTGATCTGTTATAAGCCTGTTATCAAAAAAGCTACAATCCGTCGCGAAGTATCTGCCTGATGTTTTTTTCCGCCTTTACACGCGGTATCATAAATTCTCTGCCGCAGCCCTCGCACCTGAGCTTAAAGTCCATGCCCGAACGCAGGACTGCCATTTTGTTTGCACCGCACGGGTGCTTTTTCTTCATTATGAGCACATCGCCCTTCTGCACGTCCATAAGGCACCTCCTTTAACACCGCTCATATCATATTAGTATAACACAAAGCCCGAAACATTTCAATAACTATGTGTTAATAATATTCACCGCCCTGCCAAGTAATACTCAGCAAGGCGGAAAACAACTATTCTGATCTTTTTATAAGCGTCATCTTTACATTCAGCTCACTGTCAACTGACACATGATAGTTCTCCTCCTCAGGCGGAACTATCGGTGAGAATGAAGATATCTTCACCTCTGTCTCACCCTCTTTGAGCCCCCTGAACGTGAACACCACATCATAGCCTGCACCGCAGATCTTTCCGTGATCCTTATCAGCATAACGGCGAACACAGCTGAATGAGACCACCGTCTCATCATCAACTTTTGCAGTATACTCAGGTCCGCCGCCGTCAAACGAATTATATCTGAGCACTGCACATTCGCTTTCTGCCTTTTTATCATTCTCAAAAAGTCCCATTCGTTTTACTCCTTAACAATGTCCCCTGTCCAGTCGATTATCCCACCGAACTCATAAACGCAGGTATAGCCCATATCCGCAAGCTTCTGAGCTGCCTGCTTGCTGCGTCTGCCGCTCCTGCAGTAAACAAGTATCACCTGATCCTTGTCAGGCAGCTCCGACGGCGGTTCTGTCATTATCGACTCGTTCGGAATGCAGACAGCCTCAGGTATATGCCCCTCGTCATATTCGTCCTGCCGGCGCACATCAACTATGATATGGCCGTCATCATTTTCCATCATCTTTTTTGCTTCGTCCTGAGATATCTCAACGTACACTCCCTTGATATTCTCTGCGGAAGAGCCGCTCTTTTCTGCTGCACAGCCCGCTGCGACCAGAACCGCAGCCGCTGCCAGCAATATCGGTATCAGTTTTTTCATATAAGGCCTTTCTATTTCAGTTCAACGATAGTTACTCCGTCCTCGCCCTCGCCGTAAACGCCCGGCCTGAACGATTTGACCGAACGATGCCTTTTCAGGTGGTTCCTTACAGCATTTTTGAGCACGCCCGTGCCCCTGCCGTGGATTATCGTCAGCATTGACACCCCTGACATTATCGCATCAGAGATAAACTGCTCGACCTCGTGAACGCCCTCGTCTGCGGCATATCCCCTGATATCCAGCTCTGTTGAGAGCTTTCTCGTCATACGGCTCTCAACGCCGGTCTTTGTAACGGCTCCGCCCTTGGGCTTTTTAGGCTGTTTATTGCTCTGCGGCTCGTCCTCGATAAGTCTCAGCTTTGACGCATCTACCTTAGTGCGCATAACGCCTATCTGCACAAAGCAGCTTCCCGAGGCATCGGGTGCCGATGTGAGTATGCCCCTTCTGCCGTTATCGGCAAGCAGCACCCTGTCACCCTTTTTGAGAGGTCTCGGCAGAACATAATCCTTGTTACGGCTGTCCATATCAGGCATAGATTCATCGTAGAGCTTGTTTATTGCTCTGCGCTGCATACCCTTTGCCTGAGCCGCTCTCTGCGAGAAGTCAGCCTTGTCCTTCTCCTTTTTGAGAGCTTCAAGCTCCTCGACCAGATGCTGTGATTCTATACGAACGTTTTTGACTATGTTCTCAGCCTCAAGTCTGGCCTGCTCAAGCTCCTTTTCCTTGCGGTCATAGAGCTTTTCGCGCTCCTCCTCTAGCTCTTTTCTTATCTTCTCTGCTTCCCTCTTCTCGCTCTCCAGCTCCCGACGGCTCTTTTCAAGCTCCGTCCTTGACTTCTCCAGCCTCTCGATAACATTCTCGAAACGGCGGTTATCATCGGTTATAAGGCTCTTCGCGTGCTTTATGATATCGTCATCTATCCCAAGGCTGCGCGATATATCAAAAGCGTTTGACTTTCCCGGAGAGCCTATTATCAGTCTGTAGGTAGGCTTCAGGGTGTTTGTATCAAATTCGCATGAAGCGTTCTCTACCCCGTCAGTATCCAGAGCATACATTTTCAGCTCCTGATAATGAGTTGTAGTTACAAGTGTCGCGCCGAACTTTCCTATACGCTCTATTACGGCCACCGCAAGTGCTGCGCCCTCAACGGGGTCAGTGCCTGAGCCCAGCTCATCGAGCAGCACAAGGCTCTCGCTGTCGGCCTCGTCAAGGATCTCCTTGACCCTGTTCATATGGGATGAAAAGGTAGAGAGGTTATGCTCTATCGACTGCATATCGCCGATATCTACAAGAATTTTCTTATATACCGATATCCTGCTCCCGTCAGATGCCGGGATAAGCAGGCCGCACATAGTCATAAGCGTGAGCAGCCCTACTGTTTTGAGCACTACTGTCTTACCGCCCGTATTCGGGCCTGTGATAACAAGTGACCTGTATGCCTCACCGATAGAAAAGTCTATCGGCACTGCCTTGTTTTTGTCAAGCAGAGGGTGCCTTGCCTTGTTTAAAATTATTATACCGTCATCAGCTATCTCAGGGGTCATAGCTCTCATATCTGCGGCAAGGTTCGCCTTTGAGAAGTACAGATCAAGCTCTGCCGCCGCATTGTACCCCGAGATGAGCTTGTCAGCCGATGCTGCACACATATCCGAGAGCTCTCTGATGATACGTCTGATCTCGTCCTGCTCCTCACCCTTGAGAATGCGTATCTCGTTGTTTGCTTCAACCACGCTCATAGGCTCGATGAACAGTGTTGAGCCCGTTGCCGAGGTGTCGTGAACAAGACCCGGAACTCGGCTCTTGTATTCTGTTTTCACAGGCAGAACAAAGCGCCCGTCACGCAGGGTGACAACGCTTTCCTGCAGGTATTTCGTAACGCTGGAGGACTTTATCATCTTATCCAGCGACTCTCTTATCATTATTCCGCCGCGGCTTATTTTCAGCCTGATAGACCTGAGCTGTGCGCTCGCATCGTCTGTAAGGTCGCTCTCGCTTGCTATCGCCGTTTCCAGTCTTGTCAGCAGCGCCTTGTCGGGAAAAAGCTGTTCAAACAGGTATGAGAGGTTCGATGTGTCCTCATCTCTTATCTGAGTGAACCAGCTGTACAGCTCCTGCACCTGAGAAAGCAGTCTCCTTATGCGGATAAGCTCCTCCAATGACATCACGCCGCCGCTCTGAGCCCTTTTCAGGGGTGCAGAAACGTCAGGTATATTATAAAAGCCCGGTGTGCCGTAGCGCACCGACAATTCCAGTGCCAACGTAGTTTTGGCGACCTCCCGCCTGACATCGTCAAGCTCGTCAGATGGCGTTATCTCTGACGCTTTTTTCTTAGCCTCGGGGTTTGAACATTTGCCCGAGAGCATTTCAAGTATTTTATGTAATTCCAATACTTCGCAGTTTTTTATATTCATTTTATTCTCCGTTGTTATCGTTTCTTTTTCACCTCAGGCAGCTCGTCATACATCAGCTTCACAGCCTCAGCTAAAAGCTCCCGGTTTTCTATCTCCGTTGGCATGAGCATAGGCTTTGCACCCTCATAGGGAAGCTCCTCTGATGCATCGGGCAAAAGCTCACGGACGGAAGCGGTCGGCTTTAACAGCAGTCTGTTATCATAAATCCCGCCGAACACTCTGCCCCTGTAGTATAGTATGTATTCTCCCATCATTTTTCTGTATGTTATGTCACTGAGAGCAGATAGCTGCTCCAGTATGTATTCAAG
>CACXFU010000154.1 GCA_902767035.1 uncultured Ruminococcus sp. | reverse complement strand
CAGGCAGCACCTCAGCAGCAGCCTTATGCACAGGCTGTTCCCGCAGCAGCACCTGCGGCAGAAGCAGCACCCAAGGGACCCAGCTGGTTCTCGACTCACAAGAACATCGTTATCATCGCAGCAGCTGTAGTAGCAGTTGTAGTTATCGCTATCATACTGCTTTACAACCTCATCTTCAAGTACACGAAGATAGATGCCAAGGACCTTGTAAAGGTTGAGTTCAACGGCATCGACGGCCAGGGTACAGTAACGGCTGAGCTCAACGCTTATCCCTATTATATGTATCTTGACAGTGATGACATCAAGGACGCACTCGGCGACCTCGACTATGATTATGACGACGAGGATCTTGATGACGCTCTTGATCTTATCGGCGGTCTCAGCTCAAGCTCCAAGAGCGACAAGGAGACAGTCAGCAAGTATCTGTCGCTTGACAAGAAAACTCTGAAGAAGGCTTACGGCATCGATGAGTTCTCCGAGATCAAGAAGATGAGAAAGGCTCTGCTCAAGACCGACACCAAGGGCAACTACAAGATAACCGTTAAGGTCGACAAGAAGAAGGGACTTAAAAACGGCGACAAGGTTAAGTGCACCGTCAAGTATCCCGAGAGCTCCCTCAAGAGCAAGAACATCAAGCTCACGAACACTGAGTTTGAGGTAACTGTAAAGGGCCTGAAGAAGGGCACCAAGATCGATCCGTTCGACTGCGTAAGCGTTTCGTTCGACGGCTTTGACGGACAGGGCTCCGCAAACGTTACATATGATACTGAGAAGTATGACTATCAGTTCTATTTTGATTACAGCTATTCATATGACCTTTCAAACGGTGATACCTACCCTGTGACCTGCTACTTCTACTCCGATATCCAGAAGGACGGCGACACAGCTTACTTCAAAGCAGGTGATGAGTATTACGTCTTCGATGCAAAGGATCTTGAGGACGGCAACAAGATAGTTAAGAACTACACTGTTGAAGGCCTGCAGGGTCTGCAGGAGATCGATCCGTTCGACGGCATTTCCTTCGAGTATTCAGGAGCACTTCCTTTCGTTAAGGCAAGCTATGTAAACAGCGAATCCGTAAACGCCGCTATCAGAGACAATGTTTACTTCTCGGTAGACTGCCCTGACTATCTCGGCGAGGACGGTGAGTTTGAGGTCACCTGCTCGGGTTACTACGGACTTCAGGAGTCCGGCTACGCACTCAAGGGCGCTGATTCAAACGGCGACGTCAAGAAGACATTCAAGGTTTCCGAGCTTACTGACGTTCCTTCGTTCGTAACAAAGGATACTGCAGGCGACACTGCTGACTTCTATGCAGACCTGCTCGAGGAGAAGGTCGCTGAGGCTAAGGACGATATGATAGGCTCTAGCTACAGTTACCTCACAAACGTTGACGGCGATGTTGAGGAAGCTGACCTTGCATACTCCAGCACCTATGTTGCATACACCAAAGATACTGAGTATGACTACAGCACTGTGAACCGCATCTACTGGCTGTATAAGGCTACCTTCACCACAGATGAAGGCAAGGACGGCGCTTTCTACTATGTATTCTATACAACAGATGTAAAGAGCTTCCCTGACGGCACCTATACAAACCCCGACGACATTTACATCTCCAGCACGACCGTAAAGAATATGGATGCGTTCAACGAGACCTATGTTGACGGTTATGAGGACGACTTCACTACTGAGAAGGCTTCATAAGACTGAAATACGAACTTCCTGCTCCCTGAAAACGGGGGCAGGATTTTTTTTCTTTATCTGTGAAAAAATGCTTGCAATGAATAAGGTTTTGTGTTATAATAATTTGGGTGTGTTTTGTTATACTAAGGATATGCTCAAAAAGAAAAATGTTAAAAACGGCGGTGCGCTTTTTATGGATAACGAGAATAACGAACTGAATATCCAGCAGATACGCAAAAAAAGGGTCAGGACGCAGCAGAGCATAGTTTCACTGTTCTCTATTGCCTGCCTGCTGTTTTCATGCGTGTGGGGCGTTCATGCCGCAGGCTCAAGCACAAGGTTCTTTGCACCCTCCGAGCCTGACACCTCGTCCGTTGCTGAGGCTGACGCCAAGAAGAAGAACGTAAAGAAAACAGACAGCTCCTCTCAGCAGGAAGAGCCCGTATCCGATGAACAGACAGAGAGCAGCGTATCTCACGATGAGAACGACGACCTCTCCGATGCACTTTTCATAGGCGACTCCAGAACGGTAGGCCTGCAGAATACCTGTCCTTATCCCAAGGCCGTGTTCCTCTGCAATATAGGTATGCATATAGATACCGCTCTCACAAGCCTTGATTTCACCCTCTCTAACGGCAATGCCGGCACGCTGATAGACGCAGTATCCGAGGGCAGCTACAAGAGGATTTTCATTAATCTCGGCCTTAACGATATAGGCTGGCCGGATACCCAGATATTTATAGACTACTACACCGATCTTATCAATGAGCTGAAAACAGTTCAGCCCGATGCCGAGATCTATGCCGAGGCTATTCTCCCCGTCACGGCGGCAAGAGAGCTTGAGGGCGACGTTATAAACAACACCAATATAGCAAGATTCAACGAAGCTATAGAACAGGTCTGCCAGAGCACCGGAGCGACATACCTTGACTGCTCCGAGGCGATAGCCGATGAAAACGGATATCTTCCCGAGGAAGCCTCTACGGACGGCATCCACCTGCTCGCCGATTACTGCGACAAGTGGCTGCAATATATCATAGATAACACTTAACGAAAGGACGAATAAATATGTCAAAGAGAATAATAAGTATGATAATGTGTGCCGTTATGGCATTTTCAGCCGCCGCGCTCACAGGCTGCGGTGATGACAGCTCTTCTGCCGAGAGCACTGCAAAGAGTGCCTCTGCCGATAAGAGCGTTGATGTTTCGGCAGTTGCCGACAAGCTTTTTAACGACATCGAATACAAGGATCAGCTCGTTGAGCTCTCCGAGGATAAGGTCGAGGCCGTAACAGGCATTTCCAAGGATAAGTTCAAGACGGCCAAGGTATACAGGGGCTCAGGCGCCACCGCCGAGGAGATAGACTGCTTTGAGGCCGTTGACGAGGATGCAGCCAAGGAGATATATGATTCTCTTTCCGATTATATCGAAAAGCAGAAGGACAGATATGCAGATTATGCTCCCGCAGAGCTGGACAAGCTCGGCAAGGCCGTAATAGTTCAGAACGGCAGATATGTTTTCCTTTCCGTCTCCGATGATGACGCCAAGGCTAAGGATATCATCGGCTGAGGCCGCATTCAGTTTAACATTTAAGGAGGTTCGCACCCCCTGAACGGAGTGCGGGACATTAATGGTTTTTTCAAGTATAACTTTTTTGTTTGCTTTTTTACCGGCAGTTTTGATAGTCTATTATATCGCCCCGAGAAAGCTGAGAAATCTCGTGCTGTTTTTGTTCAGCCTTGTTTTCTACGCATGGGGCGAGGCGGTTTACATCTGGCTGATGCTGGCGTCCACAGTGGTGGCTTATGTCACGGGGCTGCTTGCAGACAGATCCAAACGCAAGAAGGACAGCAAGCTGCCGTTTTTTGCTATGCTGTTCGCGATAGTGTGGAATATGGGGCTGCTGCTGTTTTTCAAGTATACCAATTTCTTCATCACAACAGCCAACGATGCCTTTGGCATGAACATAAAGCTGCTTGATATAATAATGCCGATAGGCATATCGTTTTACAGCTTCCAGACGCTTTCTTACGTCATTGACGTTTACAGGGGCGAGGTGAACAGCCAGAAGGATTTCCTGACGCTGGGCGCCTATGTTGCCCTCTTCCCGCAGCTGATAGCAGGCCCTATAGTCAGATACAAGGACGTTGAGCAGCAGCTTATGCAGCGCAGCGAGACCGTCAGCAACTTTGCGAAGGGCGTCAGGCGCTTTGCCATAGGCCTCGGCAAAAAGGTCATTCTTGCAAACAATATCGGTGCCCTGTTCACCCTGATCTCCGAGACCGATCAGAGCGAGATGAGCGTCTGTGCGGCATGGCTCGGAACTATAGCCTATACGTTCCAGATTTATTTTGATTTCTCAGGCTATTCCGATATGGCTATCGGCCTTGGAAAAATGTTCGGCTTTGATTTTCTCGAAAACTTCAATTACCCTTACATCTCAGACTCGATCACAGAATTCTGGAGGCGCTGGCACATATCCCTTTCCAGCTGGTTCAGAGACTATGTATATATCCCTCTCGGCGGAAACAGAAAAGGCAAGCTGAGACAGTGCATAAACATAATGATAGTGTGGTTCCTGACGGGCTTCTGGCACGGTGCTAACTGGAACTTTATGATCTGGGGAATGTACTTCGGCGTGATCCTGCTGATAGAAAAGCTGCTGATTGGAAAGGCTCTCGGCAAGGCGCCTAAGGTCATCAGGCATATATATGCGCTGTTCCTGATAGTTATGGGCTGGGGAATTTTCGCGTATGTTGACTTCAAGGCTCTTATACAGAACTTCAAGAATATGTTCGGTCTGGGCGGTGTGCCATTCTCAAACAGGTTCACGGTGTTCAATGCGCTCACCTATGCGGTAACGCTGATCGTGCTTGTGATCGCGTCCACCCCTTATCCGAAAAAGCTTGCAAACAGGCTCGAAGAGAAAAAGCCGGTCGTGTTCGCAGTGTGCGAGCCGTTATGGATAGCGGTCCTGCTGGTGGTATCAACGGCATATCTCGCAGGCAATTCGTTTAACCCGTTTTTGTATTTCAGATTCTGACAGTGGGAGCGTATTGAATGAAAGCAGAAAAGATCAGAAATTATACAGTTATCTGCCTGTTTTTGGTGTTCATATTCGGGTTCTGCGTGTTCAGCTTCCTTGAAGACGACAGAGAGTTTTCCGAAATGGAAAACAGAACTCTCCAGCAGTTTCCTGAGTTTTCTTTTAAAAATGTCAAAGAGGGCAGCTTTACCAAGCAGTTTGAGACCTATATGGCTGACCAGGTCTTCTTAAAGGACGAGCTGGTGTCGGTGAAGACATTGTCAGAGCTTGCATTTTTAAAATCAAAGCAGAACGACGTCTATTTCGGCAGTGACAGCTTTTATCTAAAAGAGTTCAGAGAGAATGACGAGCAGATAGACAAGAACATAAGCTATCTGAATGCGTTCGCAGATAACCTGCCCGATGACGTATCGGTAAGCTTCCTGCTCGCACCTAATGCGGTCAGCGTCCTCTCGGATAAGCTTCCGCTGATAAATGATAACGACGATCAGGCGGATGCTGCAAAGCATATCGAAAATGAGCTTTCTGACAGGATAAGCTTTGTGTGCCCTATAGATGATATGAAAAATGCCGGCGGCAAAGAAGGCTTCTACTACCGCACTGACCATCACTGGACGGCAGAGGGCGCAAAATTCGGGTTTGATGCGCTTATGAACAAAATGGGCGAGAGTATTCCCGATGTTAGCTTTAAGAGCGAGAGCATAAAAAACTTCTACGGAACGATGTATTCTCAGGCGCCTTTTGCGCTGGCGAAGAGCGACGAGATAACACTCCTGACACAGAATGATAACAAAATAACCGTTAAATATACAGGCTCTGCGGGAGATCATACCGTGCCCGAGGCCTGTGAGGAGAAGGACGGGGTCTCTCAGAAGGACGGGCTGTTTGCAGATGAGCTCAAAAGCGTGAAGGACAAGTACGCTGTCTTTATGGGCGGAAACTTCACAATGCTTGAGATAACTGCCGAGGGCGCAGAGAGCGATGAGAGCGTGCTGATCTTAAAGGACAGCTACTGCAACACTATGATGCCGTATTTCTGCAGCAAATACGCAAATATCACTATGTGCGACCTCAGATACTTTGGAATGGATACGCAGGCGGTGTCCCAGTATATCGCTGATAAGGGGATAAAAAAGGTCATCTGTGTTTACAATATAGACTTTATAAACACTGACAACAGCTTTGTATGGCTGGAATGATCGTGACTGACGGTTTTTAAACGTTATGTTTTATGTTATATTTTAGATGAAGGAGCTGAAAAAAATGGAAAAGATATTCACAACGGCTGATATCCTTCTGCCGAAATTCTCAAAGGATGCCGAAAAAATGAGCAAGTGGTCTGTAGTGGCGTGCGACCAGTATACCTCTGAGCCTGAATACTGGGAGGAGGTAACCAGGATAACAAAGGGCGAGAAAACCACTCTCGAGCTAACGCTGCCGGAGATATACCTTACCACCCCTGACGTTGACAGGCGTATCAGAAAGATCGACCAGAAGATGAAGGAATACATCGACGAGGGCGTGTTTACAGAGTATAAGGACGCACTTATCTACGTTGAGCGTATACAGTCTGACGGAAAGATGAGGGCAGGTATCGTAGGCGCTGTAGATATGGAGGGGTATGACTACCGCAAGGGGTCACAGTCGCCTGTCAGAGCTACGGAAGCGACCGTTGCAAAAAGGCTCCCGCCGAGAATAAAGGTAAGAGAAAAGGCAGAGATCGAGCTTCCGCACATAATGATACTTATAGACGATGATATGAAGACCGTGATAGAGCCGCTGGAGACTGTAAAGGACAGGTTCGAGGTGCTTTACGACTATGACCTTATGTGCGGCGGCGGACACATCACCGGAAGGCTCATTGATGATGAAGCGAAGGCGCAGCTTTTTGCAGCTATAGAAAAGCTTTCGGATAAGGAACTCTTTAACAGAAAGTACGGCACAGACAATGAAGAGCCCCTTGTTTTTGCGATGGGTGACGGAAACCACTCACTTGCAACGGCCAAGGCTATCTATGACAGGCTCAAAGAGGAGAACCCCGATGCTGATCTTTCAGATCACCCTGCAAGGTATGCGCTGGCTGAGATAGTGAACCTGCACTCCCCTGCGCTTGAATTTGAAGCTATTCACAGAGTAGTTACCGATGATGACGAGGACAGGCTCATTGAAGAGGCAAAGGAGGTACTCGGCCTGAGCCATGAGCCCAGCGACCAGAAGATCACCCTTGTGATAAATTCGATGAAGTTCCCGTATTACATACACAAGCCGACAGCTAACCTTGCTGTAGGAACGTTTGTTAATTTCATCGATGCCTATGCTGAAAAATACGGTGCTGCGATAGATTATATCCACGGCTCCGATGTTGTGGGGCAGCTTTCAAGAAAGGAAGGAAATGTCGGCTTCCTGCTGGAGGATATGCCCAAGTCTCAGCTGTTCAACACAGTAATTAAGGACGGCGCTCTCCCGAGAAAGACCTTCTCGATGGGACACGCTGCCGATAAGAGGTTCTATGCGGAAGCAAGAAAAATAACCAAAGACTGATTAGCGGAGGTATGTCTATGATCATTAGTGAAGTAAAGCAGGAGCTCACAGGCAACATCATGCCCTTCTGGGACAAGCTCAGAGATGATGAGTTCGGCGGGTTTTACGGCTATGTCGGGTTTGATCTGAATGTAAACAAAAAAGCCGATAAGGGAGTTATACTTCATTCCAGGATACTGTGGTTCTATTCAAAGGCTTATGCCGTTCTCGGCGATGAGCACTGCCTTGACAATGCTCTCCACGCGTTTGAATACATAAAGAATTACTGTATCGACTACGACAGAGGCGGAGTTTACTGGATGACGACCTTTGACGGCAAGCCCTCAGACACCCAGAAGCACACCTACAATATCGCTTTTGCTATCTATGCGCTCTCTTGCCTTTATAACTCTTCAAAGAACGAGGAAGCACTGAAGCTTGCATATAAGCTCTATGACGATATCGAAAGGCTGGCTCTGAAGGATAACGGCTACGGCGAGGCGTTTGACGTTGACTGGAATGACGCTTCAAATGACGAGCTCTCGGAAAACGGACTTCACGCTGACAGGACAATGAACACTATCCTGCATCTGATCGAGGCATACACCGAGCTTTACAAGGCGGAAAACAGAGAGGACGTAGGGCAGAGACTGAGATATCTTCTCGGGCAGATGAGAGATATAGTTTATACGCCGGATACAAACGCTCTGAAAGTGTTCTTTGATAATGACTATAACCTTGTGGGAGATATACATTCCTACGGCCATGATATTGAAGCTACATGGCTTATGGATCTTGCCTGCGATACTCTGGGGGACGATAAGCTCAGAGCTGAGTTTGCAGATATGGATCTTAAAATATCAGGGAACATTCTGAATATCGCCCTCGAGGACGGCGCCCTCAACAACGAGCGCGAAAACGACAAGATCGACAAAAAGCGCGTATGGTGGGTGCAGGCAGAGGCAGTAGTCGGGTTTCTGAATGCTTACCAGCACAGTGAGAATAAAAAGTTCCTTGATGCAGCACGTTCGGTATGGGATAAGATCAAGGAAAGAGTTATAGATAAGAGAGAGGGCTCGGAATGGTTCAGTGAGGTATCGTTCGACGGTGTGCCCGACGAGAAAAAGGAAATGGCAGGCCCCTGGAAATGCCCGTATCACAACGGAAGAATGTGTATGGAGGTAATATCAAGAGGTGTCGACTTCTGATGGGATATCTGTATGAGACACACTGCCACACAAGAGAAGTGAGTGCCTGCGCATCTGCAAGCGGTGAAGAGCAGGTAAGAAAATACCACGCTATGGGCTACAGCGGTGTAATGATAACGGATCATTTTTTCAACGGAAACACCTGTGTAGACCGCTCAAAGAGCTGGGAAGAGATGTGCGAGCAATACTGCAAGGGTTTTGAAAACGCCAAAAAGGCCGGTGACGAGCTCGGTATGACGGTAATGTTCGGGATAGAATATACGTATCACGGAACGGACTTTCTGATCTACGGTCTTGATAAGGACTGGCTGAAGGCTCACCCGGAGATAATGGATATCAAGGTGCCTGAGCTTTCAAGACTGGTACACACTGACGGCGGCCTTTTCGTTCACGCACACCCGTTCCGCGAGGCAGATTACATAGACACGATAAGGCTTTTTCCGCATGATGTCGATGCGGTGGAGGTATATAATGCAGGCAACCGGAGCGACGCTATGAACGAACGTGCCGAGTATTACGCAGAAAGCTATGGGCTGGTGATGACTTCGGGGTCTGATGCGCACCATCTGTCACAGGAGATATACGGCGGTGTGGCAACAAAGAGACCTGTGACAGGAATAGAAGACTATATTGAGCTTGTAAAGGCGAACGCACTTGAGGATCTTTTAAAGAAATACAGTCCGCCCGAGAGCAAGCAGAACGGAGGTTAATTATGACGATCAAAAGACTGGCAGCACTTGCGGCCGCTGCAATGATGTGTGCGGCTGTTACTACGGGCTGCGGCGATGAGAGCAGCTCTGCGGCTGAAAGCAAGAACGAGAGCAAGGCAGCAGCCTCTTCGGCGGCTGACAACAACGGCGGCACAGGTGACACAGACGGCGGCGAGCTTTATGTGAGTGCTCACACTGAGCAGGAGGAGATGAGAGATATCTCCGCATGGGATCTGGTATCTGAAATGAAGATAGGCTGGAACCTCGGCAACACGCTTGATGCGACAGGCGGAAGCGGTGTCGATTCAGAAACATCATGGGGAAATCCTACGACCACCAAGGAAATGGTTGACGTTGTAAAGGACGCAGGCTTCAACGTTTTCAGGCTGCCTGTTACCTGGGACAGCCACATGGACGCAGACTACAACGTTGATCCGGCGTGGATGGCAAGGGTTCACGAAGTGGTAGACTATGCTATAGATGACGGAATGTTCGTGATACTTAACACTCACCATGAGGAGTGGTACTTCCCGACTGAGGCTGACAAGGAGCAGGATATAGAGCAGCTGACAGCCCTCTGGTCACAGATAGCTGAGGAGTTCAAGAACTATGACGAGCACCTTATTTTTGAAGGTCTGAACGAGCCGCGTCTCAGGGGGACGCCTAAGGAATGGAGCGGCGGAGACAGCGAGTCACGCGATGTAGTAAACGAATACGAGAAAGCCTTCTACGACACCGTAAGGGCAAGCGGCGGCAACAACGATAAGAGAGCCCTTATGATAACGGGCTATGCCGCATCGTCATCGAGGACCTGCCTGCAGTCTATACTGCTGCCTGATTATAACGATGAGCACCTGATAATATCGGTACACGCTTATCTGCCTTATTCGTTCGCACTTGACAAAGCCGGCACCGATCAGTTTGATGCCGATACAGATGCAGCACCGATAGACACGCTCTTCACTGATCTTGACGACCTCTTCCTGAGCAACCACATACCTGTTATCGTGGGTGAGTTCGGCTGTATGAACAAGATGAACGACGATGAGAGAGTTGAGTGTGTAGAGTACTACCTCTCCGAGGCCAAGGAATACGGTGTTCCCTGCGTATGGTGGGACAACGGTGCCTTTGTCGGCGAAGGCGAGAATTTCGGTCTTCTGGTCAGAGACGACATAATCCCCGACTGGAGATACGATGACCTTATCGAAGCAATGATACAGTCAGCAAGCTAGTGCTAGCCCGCACGGGGCGGACACCCCCTCCCCACTTTCAGTAGCGTTGGATCATCAGACTGTTTGCCCTCCCCTTTGGGGAGGGTTATTTTTTTGTTCGGGGATACTGAATAGTAACGCTGCGCGAACGTTGTGAAAGAGTGGCTCTGCTATTCTTTAAATCAGATGTGTACTCACGAGGGTTTAATGGGCGTGAAACATCTGGGCATCGCTGAGTATCGTGCGGATAGCTCTTTCAAATTTAAAGCTATTTTTAATTAAAGTTTTAAGTTCACTTTAGGCAGAGGGTGTATTATATAGACAAGCTAAACAAAACAAGCACAAAAGCAAGAAGGAGGTAAGTCCCATGACTGCTAAGAAACTGACCAAGAATCTGATAATGATAATAGCCGCAATGATAATAATGCTCTGTGCCGCCGCATCGATAAGCGCATGGGCGCAGGAGACCGAAACCGTAACACAGACATCTGCCTCTCAGTCTGCCGAAGCTGAGGACGATGAAAACCCCTCCACCGGTGCAGGAACGCCAACAACTAAGTTTCTCGGGCTGTCACTGGCTGCCCTTTCGATAGCGGCTATCGTGAAGTCATATAAAGCTCTCGGTATCGACGAGGACACTGATGAAAACAAATAACTTCCTTTCATATAATACAATACCTTAAAAATCGCAAAAACAAAACGCAGGCTTCTCTGACCTGCGTTTTGTTTTATCTGTTTTCAAGTGCTGTTATCTTATCTATGCGGCGCTGATGCCTTTCATCTCCCGAAAAGGGAGTATCTATAAACACATCGACAAGGTCAAGCGCAGTTCCCTCACCTACTACCCTAGCGCCGAAGCAAAGAATGTTCGCATCGTTATGCTCTCTTGAAAGCCGCGCCGAGAAATAGTCTGAGCAGCACGCCGCCCTTATACCCTTTATCTTGTTCGCAGCATATGACATTCCAAGCCCCGTTCCGCAGATAAGGATACCGAGCTCACATTCTCCGCCTGCTACCTTGTCGCATACAGCCGCGGCAGCATCGGGATAGTCACATCTCTCGCCGACAGCACAGCCCATATCGGTCACCTCATGGCCTTTCTCCTCAAGATGAGCCTTGACCGCGAGCTTCAGTTCGGGTGCAGCATGATCGTTGCCTATCGCTATCTTCATTTCGCATCTTCCTTTCCGTTTTCACTGTGAGCCTTATCCTTCTGTGCCTTTGTCGCCTGAAGATAGGACACGCTGAGCTCCTCCGCCGAAGAGGCCTCATCAATATGCGCGGCCGCTGCCAGACAAAGCGATGATGCCTGCTGCATCCTGCGGCTTATCGGCGCTGTGAGAACTCTGTCATCATCTGCAAAGAATTTCTCTTTTATCGCTGCTGCGTTGTCGCCCACAAGCATCAGCCCCTCAGATACGTCGAAAGACGAGAACAGCTCGTCCTCCTTTATCACCTCATCGGGACGTATATTCCTGATCTGCTTTCCGTCAGACTCGTATATTCCTGCGTAGCAAATACCCTGCCTTGCGAACATCGCGGCAGCTATCCTGCCTGAATATGGCAGACAGTTGAAGCTCAGTGCTTCAAGCGTTGAGATGCCTATACATTTCAGGCTCTCCTGCCCCATGCACATTCCCTTCACGGCGGCACAGCCTATCCTGAGCCCCGTATATGAGCCCGGCCCCTTTGCTATGGCCGCACAGTCAATATCGGAAAAGGAAAGCTCCAGCTCTTTCAGCGCCTCGCTCACCATCGGCAGTATCACCTGTGAGTGCGTAAGCCTTGTATAGACCGTTTTCTCCCACAGCAGCTTATCATCATCGGTAACTGCAACAGATGCCGTCTTACCGCTGGTATCTATCCCTAAGATGTGCAAACCTTTCATCTCCGTCTATCGTTATTATTCTGGTATCATCGTCTACCCTTTCAAGGGTTATCACGATATGTCCCTCAGGCAGCTCCTCGGCAATGTTTTCAGACCACTCAACAGCTATCACACTGTCATCGCTCATATAGTCATAAAAGCCAGTGGTCTCAAGATCTGCCGCAGAGGTTATCCTGTACATATCAAAGTGATACAGTGTGAGCTCCCTGCCGCGGTATTCATTCACAAGGGCAAAGGTCGGCGAAAAGGCCTGATCTCCGAGCCCCATGCCAAGAGTAAGACCCCTTGTCATAGTGGTCTTGCCTGCCCCCATTGAGCCTTTGTAGGCTATAATATCACCGCCCCTGAGCTGTTCTCCTATCAGCCTGCCAAGCTCTATGGTCTCCTCGGCAGAGGACGTCATATATCCATAGGTCAAAAGCTACACCTCACTCAGCTGTAGTATATGCCACAATGTACAGGCCGTCCTTTTTGACGACATCGCTCAGGGTCTCGAATTCATAGCGCCCCTCGCTCTCATTGTAGCGGTTAAAAACATAGTGCCTGCCATTCTCAGTCATTATGAAAACTGTATGTATTGCACTGAAAACGGAATTGCCCGTATGAAATGCCAGCAGAACAGGCTTCCCCTCATCTATAGCCCTGCGGCAGTCATCGGGATCGAGATATCTGTTATACTTTATGCCAAGCGCATCAAAAAGGCCTTTTATCTTTCTTGCATTCGAGCCGAGCTTTCCGTCATGTGCAAAGAGGGCGTTCTGCTCAAAGTCAAACGTCAGCCTTGCGATATCGCGCTCATTGCCGGTATAAAGAAGATAATTATACGCCGCCACGACCTCACAGCCGACCCCTGCGAACGAAACATCCCCAAGGATAAGGTCTCTGACAGGCTCCTGTGCCTGCCCGTATTCGATAAAGCCCTCTATGTCTACCTCTTTGTTGTGCAGATAGTTGCGCTTGCTGCGATCGTTATCATCAAGCTTATCATAAAGGTCTTCAAAAAGCTTCCAGCTCATATCCTCCTCCTGAGTATCTGTAAGGGACGTTCCGGCGTCACTGCTGTCGGCCGGTCCATTATCGGGAGCATCCGGGACGCCTGAAACGCTCTGCGGCGGTAAAGATGTCTGCTCAGCGCTCACAGGGGCGCTCTGCGTCTCAGTCTGTGCCGGAGATGTATCACCGGCAGAGGAAACTGCGCTCTCACCGCAGGAGGACAAAGCCATCACTGCCGCCGCCAAGCCAATAAGCCCTTTTCTCATCAGATATCACCCTTATCCGCATAATAGCCGAGCATAAGATCGACCATACGTCCGTAGCTCTGTGTGCCGTCCTTCACTCCGTTCATCTGAAGATTTGTCTCAAGCGCCTTCTGTGATATCTCTCCGACGCTCTCGCTGTCAAAGACGGTATCCTCGGCCTCGTCAACACTTCTCCAGTAATTGCTGTTGCCTTCGATATCTGCCCATACAAGCTCGTTTATCGCGCTGTCAAAGTCTATCTTCTGCTCCTCGCTCGCATAATCGAATATCTTTCCTCTCACCTGCATAAGGGCAGAAAGATACCCCGAATATCTGTATTCAACGTTATCTGAGCGGCTGCACGCCATAAATGCGATAAAGTTTGCCTCGTCCTCACGGATATAGCCCTTTGTGTGGGCAAGCTCGTGGCAGACGGTATTGAGCAGCTTTGCCTTATACATATCGTTATTGTAGTTAGCCTCCATAGAGAACGGGAAATATATCCCCATAAGATCCATCTGGCTCATAAAAAACGAAAAGTATACAGGCTTCGGCCTTACGGTAAAGCCGTCAAGGTTTTTGAATTCATCTCCGAGAGATTCCACTGCTTTTCTGGCGGTCTTGTCAGTATCGGCAGTAAGAATGAAATGCCCCTCTTCATCGCGCTGCACCTGATAGCTCAGCTCATTGAGCTTTTGTGTAAGCACGGCTCCGAGCTGTTCAAGCTCAGCATGGGTATGCTCGCTCTTCGTAACGCCGTTAAGGTCTGCAAATTCAGAGCAGTGGTAAAGCATAAAGCAGTTGAGCGTCTCCGTTACAAGAACGAAATTGATTATCCATATGTATACATAGCCGAACACCTTAGCTATCTTTGCGCGTCTGCCCTTCATAACGATAACCAGCACCGTCAGAACTATGAGAGAGACAGGTATCCCGAACACTGCCAGCGCTATCAGCAGCTCTCCGAACGAGAACGGCAGCAAAGACGTCAGTCTTCCGTAGGTAGCGCCCCAGACGGGAAAGATATACTCAGCGTAAAAGTCGCAGAAGGCGGTGCTCCTCCACGAGATGAAATTGAGAAGCCCCATAACGGCAGCGGTTATAAGCGCCGCTGCCAGCAGCTTCGGAAAGCGCCTCCGCTTTTTCGGCTCATCGTTTTTTTGCTCTGTCAGCTCCTGAGATGTCACTTTCTGTTCTTCTGTTTGTAAAGTGTTGACATCTGCCATTTTATTACCTCTGACTAATCATTCTATGTGTTATCAGAACAGTCCGTAGATGCTGCCCTCGTTATCACAGTCAATGTTGAGTGCCGCAGGCTTTTTGGGCAGGCCGGGCATTGTGAGTATATCACCGGTATAAACTACCACAAAGCCTGCTCCCGAGGACACCTTCATATCTCTTACGGTTATGTTGAAGTGCTCAGGCTTTCCGAGCTTGGTCGGGTCATCGGAAAGAGAATACTGAGTTTTTGCAACGCACACAGGTATATTGCCGAAGCCCAGCTTTTCGATCTCGGCAAGGGCCTTTTCTGCCTGAGAGGTATAGGTAACGCCGTCTGCCCTGTATATCTCTCTTGCGATGATGTCAAGCTTTTCCTTTATCGGCAGCTTCTCGTCATAAAGCGGTGCGTAATTGCTCTCACAGTTCTCTATCGTGGATACTACCTTGTTCGCAAGGTCGATGCCGCCCTCTGAGCCTTTGGCAAATATCTCAGCAAGAGATACCTCGGCGCCCATTTCGGCGCATACCCTTTTGATAACTTCGATCTCAGCCTCTGTATCTGTGTGGAAGCGGTTTATAGCCACCACTACAGGCACTCCGAACTTTCTCATATTCTCGATATGCGTCCTCAGGTTGACAGTGCCCTTCTCCAGAGCCTCAACATTCTCCTCGGTAAGCTCTGCCCTCGGCACGCCGCCGTTGTATTTCAGCGCCCTTATAGTTGCCACAAGCACCACGCAGGAAGGCTTCAGCCCTGCCATGCGGCACTTGATATCCATAAACTTCTCGGCTCCGAGATCTGAGCCGAAGCCTGCCTCGGTAACCGTATAGTCTGAAAGCTTCAGCGCAAGCTTTGTTGCCCTTACCGAATTGCAGCCGTGAGCAATATTTGCAAACGGGCCGCCGTGAATGAAGGCAGGGTTATTTTCAAGCGTCTGCACAAGATTAGGCTTCAGAGCATCTTTAAGCAGAGCCGTCATAGCTCCGCAGCCGCCAAGCTGACCTGCATAAACAGGCTCGCCCTCTGTGTTATAAGCAACAAGAATGTTTTCAAGCCTCTTTTTCAGGTCGGCAAGGTCGCTTGAAAGGCAGAGTATAGCCATTATCTCAGATGCCACCGTGATCTGGAAGCCGTCCTCTCTGGGTATGCCGTTCGCCTTTGAGCCAAGACCTATGATGATGTCTCTAAGGGCACGGTCGTTCATATCCATACATCTCTTGAAAAGAATTCGCCTCTGGTCTATCCTGAGCTCATTCCCCTGCTGCATATGGTTGTCTATCAGCGCACAGAGAAGATTGTTAGCTGCCGTAATAGCGTGCATATCCCCCGTGAAATGAAGGTTTATATCCTCCATAGGCACTACCTGAGCATATCCGCCGCCTGCGGCACCGCCCTTAATGCCGAACACAGGTCCCAGTGAAGGCTCCCTGAGCGCAAGTGCGGTCTTTTTGCCTATCTTGTTAAGGCTCTCGGCAAGGCCTACCGATATGGTGGTCTTTCCCTCTCCGGCAGGGGTGGGGTTTATAGCGGTAACAAGTATCAGCTTTCCGTCCGGCTGAGACTCCACTCTCTTAAAAACGCTCTCCGAAAGCTTTGCCTTGTAGTGGCCGTAGGGCTCAAGCTCGTCCTCGCTTATACCGAGCTTTCCGGCGATCTCGCCGATCTTCAGCATCTGTGCCTGCTTTGCGATTTCAATGTCAGATAACATAACGATCTCTCCTGTCAATAATCATGATAAATCATAAACCGCGGATACCCATTCAAGTCCGCATTTTCCCAAAATCAGTATAACACAGTTTTCTCTAAATTGCAAGGCGAAAACCTGACCAACTTATGGATAAAGAATAAAGAAAAGTTCAAAGTTCGGCAGCATATCGTTTTTGGCGCATTTTAATAGAGACGGCACCTTGTTTTTGTGCAAATTCACAAAAAATTTAAAAATTACAATTCGGTTACTCAAAACCGCCTTATATGCGCGATCCTACGGTTTGTGACGGGTTTAAGACTTGGGTTTTAACAGTTTGTTCACACATTCATATGCGAAATGTGTTACAATTTGTAATATATAAAAAGGCTGTGGAACGCAAAGTTTCAATGGAAAAAGTTTTTTGCGTATTTTCACTATAAACCACTTGCAAAAATTACGGATTTTTGTTATAATAACTGTATACGGACTTTTGGCCCGATGATGATATCAAGCTGCTTTTCGGGTCTGACGGAACAGTCATTTTCGGGAGATCATCAGCCGACAGGCGGCAGCCGTGCCGAAGAAAAATTTTTGCAAGTAAGAGGGGAAAAATCATGTCAAACAGATTATTTCAGAGCGTAGTTCATCAGATGCGTGACACTATTGATTGCGTGATCGGAGTCATTGACGAAAATGCGACGATAATAGCCTGCTCCGAGCTTTCTCAGGTAGGCATTACCAACGAGTTCGTATCTCTCGATCTTGGTGATTCTCATGACATTTTTGTTCGTGACGGCTATACATACAAGCCGTTCGGCGCACATATGAAGCCTGATTATGCTGTTTTTGTTGAAGGCACCGATGAGGTAGCTGCGAAGTATGCGAGCATACTTGCTATCACGCTTTCGAGCATCAAGCAGTATTATGACGAGAAATATGACAGGAACAACTTCATCAAGAACGTTATTCTTGACAACGTTCTTCCGGGAGATATCCACGTTAAGGCAAGAGAGCTGCATTTCAGCTCTGATATCTCAAGAGTCGTTCTGCTTATAAGGATAGTGTCTACGAACGATGTTTCGGCTTATGACGTTATCCAGAACCTCTTCCCCGACAAGAACAAGGATTTCGTTTTCAACATCACTGAGAGCGACATCGTGCTTGTCAAGGAGGTAGCTAACGGGATCGAGTCAAGAGATCTCGAAAAGCTTGCACGTTCGATCTCGGACACTCTTTCGAGCGAGTTCTACACCCGCGTGAACGTTGGTATAGGTACCGTTGTTGAGGGAGTAAAGGATCTTGCAAGGAGCTTCAAGGAGGCACAGATCTCTCTTGAGGTGGGCAAGGTGTTCGATACAGACAAGAATATCGTGTCCTACGATGATCTTGGTATCGCAAGGCTCATCTATCACCTGCCGACTACTCTGTGCGAGACCTTCTTAAAAGAAGTATTCAAGAAAGGCTCGATCGAATCTCTCGATCACGAGACTCTCTTCACTATCCAGAAGTTCTTTGAAAACAATCTGAACGTTTCAGAGACTTCAAGGAAGCTTTTCGTACACAGAAACACACTTGTGTACAGACTTGAAAAAATCAAAAAGCTCACAGGCCTCGATCTGAGAGAATTTGACCACGCGATCATCTTCAAGATCGCACTTATGGTAAAGAAGTATCTTTCCGCAAATCCGGTCAAGTTCTGATCTCGCTGTGGGCGGCGGAGGATCCCTTCGCCATATCTCTAAGGCGGTGTAAATTTTGGTAGAGTTTAAAGACGTGTCCGTCACCTATTCAAGCGGTGTGGACGCTCTGAACAAAGTCAATCTTAAGATCAATGACGGTGATTTTGCTTTCGTTGTCGGTTCATCGGGAGCCGGCAAATCAACGCTTATCAAGCTTGTGCTTAAAGAGATAGACGCAACAAGCGGCACCGTGCTGGTCAACGGATTCAACCTGAGAAAGTTAAGAAGAAGAAAGATCCCGAAGCTGCGCCGTACCATAGGCGTGGTATTCCAGGACTTCAGGCTTATCCCGACGATGACGGTATATGAGAACGTAGCTTTCGTACTGAGAGTTATCGATGCTCCTTCAAAGTATATCAGGAACAGAGTTCCTTACGTTATCAGTCTGGTCGGCCTTTCGGATAAGGCAAAGGCTTATCCGACCGAGCTCTCCGGCGGTGAGCAGCAGCGTGTGGCGCTCGCAAGAGCACTTGTGAATGACCCCAAGCTGATAATCGCGGACGAGCCTACGGGAAATATCGACCCTGCTCTTTCATACGAGATAGTAGAGCTGCTCAAGGGCATCAACGAGTGCGGTACGACGATCCTTATGGTAACGCACGAGCATGACCTCGTCCGTCACTTCGGCGGACGCATCATCAATATCAACAAGGGCTCCATCGCCTTTGATGAGGTAGTGGAGGGCTCAAATGAAAGCAAGTAGTTTCAGATACCTCGTAAATCAGGGCTTCAAGGGAATTTGGAAAAACAGGATGATGACCTTTGCTTCATTCTGTATACTTCTTGTCTCGCTTCTTATGGTCGGGCTGGCTGTGCTGGTCGAGCTCAACCTGACAAGGATCATAAGCGGCATCGAGGGCAAGAGCGAGGTAATGGTAGTTATCAAGGACGGTACCGACCAAGCAGGTATCGACAGGCTCGAGGCCGACCTGAAGGCCGCGGGCAACATAAACACAGTAACGTTCTATTCGAGAGACGCTGCGTGGAAGGATATCACCGAGGATATGACCGATGAAGAGAAGGCTCTCTTCGATTATGCTGAGGATGACAACCCCCTGCCGGACGTTTTCAAGATAACAGTTAATGATATCGAGAAGATGTCGGAAACAACGGCGCAGATAGAGACGTTTATGAACGTTGAGTCTACAAAGTCTCCGGATAAGTTCACTAACTTCCTTATCAGCATGAGAAGGATACTTACGATAGTCGGCTTTGCTGTGATCGCAGCGCTCGTTGTCGTAAGCCTTATAATAATCTCGAACACGACAAGAGCCAGCGTATTTTCAAGGCGTAAAGAGATAAACATTATGAAATACGTCGGCGCTACGAACTCCTTCATCAGGATACCTTTCTTTGTTGAGGGTATGATCGTCGGAATATTTGCGGCCGTTGGCGCACTGTTCCTGACAAAGTTCTCATATGAGGGCGTTTACAATGTGTTCAACAGCGATTTCAGCCTGTGGCAGGTGCTGGGTATCCACAACCTCTACAAGTTCAGCGACCTCTACCTTTATGTTGCTCTGGCTTATATCGCAGCGGGTGCTCTTATCGGAGCTATCGGCACATCTATCAGCACAGGCAAGCATCTGAAGGTCTGAGCTGAAACTGACAACAATAAAATGGCAGCAGGGGGATCAGGGGTAAGGTTTTAGATTTCTTTGACTGCCTTTTATATTGACGTGTAAAAATTCGGGAACGGACGGTCACCAGACAGATAAGACCGCTGTTACTGACATCGGAGGATAACTATGACAATAGGGACTTTCAAAATGAAGCGTGTGCTCGCTTTTGCGGCTGCGCTCATGATGGCTGCCGCCGTGGCTGCAAACAGCTCGGTCAGCGTGCTGGATACAAGAACAGCACTTGCAGAGAGCGCAGCTATCAAGGAAAACAAGAAAAAGATCTCTGATGCTCAGGGAAAGCTGGACGAGCTTGAAAAAAAGCAAGCCGAGCTCGATGAGCAGATAGCAGCAACTAAAGACGACATTTCTAAGGAACAGGAAAATCAGGACGCCATAAACGCTCAGATCGAAACTGTTCAGGATACTATCCTTACACTGGAGGAGTCTATCGAGGAGCTGAATAACGAGATCGCATCTCTCGAAGATCAGATAGGCATCAGCGAGATCAAGATCAAGAACAAGAAGATCGAGATCGACGACGGCATAGCTGATTTCAAAAAGAGACTGAGAGCTATGTATGTTGCAGGAAACAGCTCGTATACCGATATCCTTATCGGTGCGGACGATTTCTACGATATGCTGATGAAGCTCGAGCTCGTGAAGAGAGTTGCAGATCACGACAACACTATGATAGATAACCTCAACGAGCTGAAAGACCAGTATGAGGCCGATGAAGCACAGCTCGAGGCCGACAAGGCTGAGCTCGAGGAGAATAAGGTAGCCCTGAACGAGCAGGTCGAGTACCACACGGCACAGAAGAAAAAGCTCGATGAGCTGTATGCTCAGAGCGAGGCCGTTATGGAACAGCTCGAGGCCGACAAGGAAGCCTATGAGAGCAACAAGGCTCAGATCGATCAGGAGCAGGAAGAGTTTGAGGCTCAGATCCAGAAGCTTCTTGAAGAGCAGGAAGCTATCAAGAAGAAGGAAGAGGAAGAGCGCAAAAAGGCCGAAGAGGAAGCAAGACGCAAGGCCGAGGAAGAACGCAAGCGTCAGCTTGCGGCACAGCAGCAGAATAACAGCAGCTCCGGCACGACCTCAAGCGGCAATTCTACCTCTACCAATTCCAGCACCGGAACGACCTCTAACAGCGGCCAGACAACGACCGACAACTCTGCCTACGGCTATACCCAGAAGACCCAGTTCACCTGGCCTGTACCGGGATATTACCACATATCCTACGGCATCGGCTGGAGATGGGGCTCCTACCATAAGGGTATAGACATATGGTCACCCGGAATACGCGGCGCCAAGATCTGCGCGGCTGCGGCAGGAACAGTAATACTCGTAAGCAACACCTGCACACACGATTACGGCAAGAACTATTCGTGCGGCTGCGGCGGCGGATACGGAAATTACTGTATCATTGACCACGGCGGCGGATACTGGACGCTTTACGGCCACTCTCAGCGCATAAGCGTTGTTCAGGGGCAGCACGTAAACCAGGGCGACGTTCTTGGCATAGTCGGCTCTACAGGCCACTCAACCGGCGACCACCTGCACTTTGAAGTCCGTCTGAACGGAGTTGCACAGAATCCTGTGAATTATGTGTAAGGTGTGCTCCCTCTGCCGGGAGTGCCTAAAGGAGTAATGTCTTTTATGAACAGGCTTTCAAGCTTAAAAAGGGTTTTATCGTTTCTGTGTGCGGCAGTGTTGTCGCTGGGCGTGGCTTCAAATGCTCAGTTCAACAAAAATGCCGGCGCAGAAGAGACATATACCGAAAACTACAGCACTGACGAGGACATCAGCGACGGTCAGGAGCTGAGCGACGTGCCCCCCGGAGACGGTGAGTACGATTACGGCGAGCCTACCCAGCAGGAGGATCAGGGCGAGCAGTATGACAGCGGCGAGTCTGAGGAGCCTCAGGAAGAGGAGGCTTCGGGCTTTGATATCTCTATGTATGCCGAGCAGCTCAGAGAGATCTCTGAAAAGCAGCAGGCTATAAACAAGGAGATAGACAGCGTTGAGGAGGACATTGAGGCCGAAGAGAAAAAGCAGAAGCTGCTTCTCAAAAAGATAAACTCTATAAACGAAGAGATAGATGTATTAAACCAGTATATGACCGTGCTGGAGCTTCAGATAAGCACCAACGAGAGAAACCTTGAGCGCAAGCAGAACGAGATAGACGAGGCCATAGAGGAGTTTAAAAGGCGCCTCAGGGCAATGTATATCGCAGGTTCTGACAGCTATACGGATATAGTTCTGCAGGCCGATGATTTCTACGATGTGCTTATGAGACTGGAGCTTATCAAGAGAGTTGCCAAGCACGATGACAGCATGATAGATAATCTCGTCAGGATCAAGGAGGAGTACGAAAAGATTCAGAAGGAGCTTGACGGTCAGAAGGCTGAATACGACAAGCAGAGTGATGAGTACAACCAGAAAAGACAGGTGCTCACACAGCTGTATTCATCGAGCATGAAGGCTCAGATGGAGCTGCAGGCTCAGAACAGAGAGCTTGAAAAGCAGAACAGAGCCTATGATAACGAGAGAATGTCCTTCGAGGGTACGCTTTCAGACGTGCTGAAATCGTCAGGAACTGGCGGAACAGCCCGTGACAATGAGATCCTTGCCACAATGGCGCTTGCCGATGAAGCTCTTGACAAACTGCACGAGGAATACAGACAGAGAGTTTCTGACGGAGAGGATATCCCCGACAGTGAACCCGATTACTACTTCGACTGGCCTGTGCCTTCAAGCTACAACATAACCTACGGTGTCGGCGCAAGGTGGGGCTCCTATCACAACGGAATAGATATCGGCGGAGATCACGGCGCTCTTATCCGCGCAAGCGAGAGCGGCACCGTCATCAGAACGAACACGACCTGCACCCACGATTACGGAAAGTCATCATCGTGCGGCTGCGGCGGCGGATACGGAAACTTCATCATTCTTGACCACGGAAACGGCTTCATCACGCTTTACGGTCACCTCTCGGCGCTTGATGTCGATATCGGTGATACTGTAAAAGCAGGTGACGTCATCGGGCGAATGGGTTCCACAGGCTTCTCTACCGGAGACCATCTCCACTTTGAGATACGCTACAACGGCTACGTCATGAACCCTGTTTACTATGTAGATATCAAATAATAAGAAGAACCGTTCTCTTAGTGAGAGCGGTTCTTTTAGTTTTTAACAAAGCTTTTGGTCGTAAGCTGTGCTGTGAGTACTCAGAAAATCTCTTTCTTCGCCTTTATATGTCGCCTTATGAGAACCACAATGATTATCACAAGACACATTATCAGGAACAGCGGTACGAACCAGCGGTTTGAGTTTTTGTCCTCTGCGGACTTCATCTCCGTCCAGAGCTGCTGCATCTGCCTGGAGGCTTCGTCCGAAAGGTTCGTGAATACTGTGGTCTTTGTTGCGATGAACTCCTCGTCGGGATAAGAGACAGGGTCGTTCTTAACGTCATCGTCAAGCATTTCATAGGCCGCGCTGTGAGGTGTGGAATAGCAGATGTAGTCAATGTTCGCATAGGCTATATCAGGCTCACACATAAAGTTTATATACATCTCGGCAGCCTCTTTGTTCTGAGCCGATGTCGGTATGCACATTGCGTCAACGAACAGGTTCGTTCCGCTCTTTGGCACCGCAAAGGTCAGATCCTCGTTATCCTCAAGGATAGTCAGAGCGTCACCGGCATAATACGGCGCGATAAGGGCTTCTCCCGCACCCATTTTATCGAACACCTCGTCCATAACATAGCCCTGAACTATTTCCTTCTGGTCGGTCAGCTTCATTGCTGCCGCCTTGAGCTCGTCCTTGTCCTCAGTGTTGAGGGAATACCCGAGCATTATCTCAGCGATAGCAAAGGCATCACGGGGATTGTCAAACATCAGTATCTGATCCTTGTAGTCCTCGTTCCATAGAATATCCCAGTCGATATCCTCCTCCTCAATGCCTATCATCTCTTTGTTGTAGATTATGCCTACCGTTCCCCAAGTATAGGGCACCGAGTACTCGTCCTCAGGGTCATAGGCAAGGCCCTTGAAGTTATCCATTATATATTTGCTGTTGGGGATATTGCCCATATCCACCTTCTGGACAAGGTTCTCCTTGATGAGCTTGCTTATCATATAGTCAGAGGGGATTATAACATCGTAAGAAGCCGCACCGCCCTTCAGCTTGGCGTAAAGCTCCTCGTTGGTGGCAAAGTTCGTATAATTGACCTTTATGCCGGTAAGCTCCTCAAACTCACGGTTCACATCGAGAGTTCCCTCCTCGGAGCCGTCACAGATATACTCTCCCCAGTTATAAACGTTTATGGAGAGGTTATCTCCCTTGAATTTCTGATAGTATGCCTTATCCTCTATGGTAAGGGTCTGGGCGCCGCCCTCTTCCTCCTCTTCCTCGGAGGTCTTTTTCTCACTTGAAGAACAGCCGCAGGCACTGATCATCAGAGCACCGCTCACAAGCGCCAGCAAAAACCTTTTTGAGCGTCTCATCAGGCCTCACCGCCCTTCTCTTTTCTCGCCCTGTTCTCTATCGTATTCTTCACGATCAGAATGACAACGACCACCACAAAAATTATGGTAGACAGCGCATTTATCTCAGGTGAGACCTTTCTTCTTGTCATCGAATAGATAGTTATAGGCAGGGTCTGAGAGGTCGAGCCCGTGGTGAAGTAGCTGACCACAAAATCATCGAGCGAATAGGTGAATGCCATAAGAAAGCCGCTGACAACACCCGGCATTATCTCAGGCAGAACTACCTTTCTGAATGCGCTCATAGGACTGCAGCCAAGATCTACTGCGGCCTCATAAAGGTGAGGGTCCATCTGCTTGAACTTTGGCATTATATTCAGGATAATGTACGGCACATCGAACGTGATATGCGCGATAAGCAGTGTTACAAAGCCGAACTCAAACTCCATTCTTGCAGCAAAGAACACGAACAGCAGCATCAGCGAAACACCCGTTACGATCTCGGGGTTTATGATAGGCATATTCGTCGCGTTCAGCACAAGAGACTTCGGCACCTTTCTCATATTGTTGATACCGATAGCGGCAAAGGTACCCAGTATCGTAGAAATAATACTTGCGGCAACGGCTATGATAATAGTATTCATAAGAGAATCCATTATTATGCGGTTATGGAACAGCTTTGAATACCAGTCAAGTGTAAAGCCGCTGAAGACCGAACGGCTCTTTGTCTCATTGAACGAGAAAACTATGAGCACGAATATCGGCACATATAAAAACAGCAGCACGAGCGCCATATATATCTTTCCGAGCTTTTTCATATATGACACCCCCTATATGAGCACCTGATCGTCGGGGCTGAACTGGTTCATCACGGTCATTATCACAAGGATAATAGCCATAAGCACCAGCGATATCGCCGCGCCGAGGTGAGGGTTATAGGAGTTGCCCAGGAACTGCATCTCGATAAGGTCACCGATGAGCAGATTTGAGCCGCCGCCCAGCATTCTTGAAATGATAAAGGTAGAGATCGCAGGCACAAACACCATTGTTATGCCTGAGGTTATCCCCGGCACGCTCAGAGGAACAATAACTCTGAAAAGGACAGACCTTGGATTGCTTCCGAGATCGCTTGCGGCCTCAATAACGCTTTTGTCTATCTTCTCCATAACGGAGTAGAGCGGAAGTATCATAAACGGAAGGTAATTATATACCATTCCGAGCACAACTGCCCCCGAGGTGTTTATCAGCTTGTAAGGGCCGAGACCTACCAGCCCGAACAGGTAATTGATTATACCGTTGTTTCCGAGAAGAGTCATCCATGCGTATGTTCTGAGGAGGAAGTTCATCCACATCGGCAGCATAACGAGCATGAGCATCGTTCCCTGATGATGCTTCTCCATTCTGGAGAGCAGGAACGCTATAGGATATGCGACGACAAGACAGATAGCTGTAGCTATAACGGAAAGCCATATCGAGCGCACAAAAATGTTTGCATACTGCCCTACATCGGCAAGATGCTGAACTGTAAGAGAGCCGTTATCAGTCGTAACTGCAAAGTATGCGACCATTATCAGCGGCACAACGATGAAAACGCACATCCATACAAGGTATGGCGCAGATAATACTTTCATTTTCATAGCTCTGTACCTTCGTCCTCCTTTGTCTTTTTCATAATATGAATATCGTAAGGATCGACGTGCATACCTATCATGGTGCCTACAGGCTCATATTTTGTGGAATGGATAGTCCACTTATGGTCAACGCCGTCAACTATCATCTCGTAATGAACGCCCTTGAACACTACAGACTCAACTATTCCAGTAAGCTTAGCATTCTCGGCAGGTATTATCTTTATATCCTCAGGACGGATAACAACGTCTACCGTCTCATCGGGTGAAAAGCCCTTGTCAACGCACTCGAACTGTCTTCCCGTGAACTCGACAACACAGTCCTTCGGCATTGAGCCGTTCACTATGTTGCTCTCTCCGATAAAGTCTGCAACAAAGGCGTTCACAGGCTCGTTGTAAATATCGGTGGGAGAGCCTATCTGCTGGATATGACCGTTATTCATTACCACGACCGTATCGCTCATAGTCAGAGCCTCTTCCTGATCGTGAGTGACATAAACGAATGTCAGCTCCAGCTGCTGCTGGATGCGGCGAAGCTCTGTCTGCATCCCTTTTCTCAGTTTAAGGTCAAGCGCTCCGAGCGGTTCATCAAGCAGGAGCACCTTTGGCCTATTCACCAGAGCTCTTGCGATGGCAACACGCTGCTGCTGACCGCCTGAGAGCCTCTGTACACTTCTCTTCTCAAACCCTCTGAGGTTCACCATGTCGAGCATCTCCCCGACTCTGGATAGGATCTCCTTTTCAGGCACCTTTTTAACTCTGAGGCCGAAAGCTATATTGTCATAGACATTAAGATGCGGGAACAATGCGTAACGCTGGAACACGGTGTTCACGTTGCGCTTGTGGGGCGGCAATGAGTTTATCCTCTCTCCGTCGAATAACACATCACCGCTCGTCGGATCGATGAACCCTGCGATAATTCGCAGCGTAGTCGTCTTTCCGCAGCCCGATGGACCCAGCAGGGTCACAAACTCCTTGTCCTTAATATCGAGACTGATATTCTTCAGCACCCGTTCACCATCGAATTCCACGATGATATTCTTCAAAGAAACGATATTCTCCATTTACAAAACCATCCCCTTTATTTTATATCGGCCATCGTTATATGCCGAACACGATTTGTTCCGGAGGGCTTCAACTGACCGGCTTGCCTTTAGGAGCAGTCCCGTTTCACGCTGACCACGATTTTTCCGTTTTCCGCCAACAGAACAAAGTGATACTATTATAACACAGTAAAGCAGAAAAATCAATAAAAACACAAAATTTTTAAATATATTCCATATTCAGACAAAACGCCGTAAATCCGCGCTTTCGGCAGCTCCTGAGGCAAAGCTCACCCCAACAGCATAAAAACATATTATCAGCCCTCTTGAACTGAGAAAAGAGGCTTTGTTCCGGGCTGATGTAAGTCGAAAAGAGGTCATTCAGCGCAGTATTTAAAGGATAATCGTAAAAAATTATAACTGACATAAAAAATATGCTTGACAAAAAGAAAGAAACGTGTTATATTATATACGTGGTTAGTCAACACTAACCGCACCAGAAATATCTTACGAAAGAAGTGATAGTATGAGTATTGTGGTAGTAGGCGGCAATGACCGCATGGCCACACGGTACAAGGACATATGCAAGTCCTACAACTGTAAGGCAAAGGTGTTCACACAGATGCCTGCCGATTTTGAGCGCAAGCTCGGCAGTCCCGATCTTATGGTGGTGTTTACCAACACCTGTTCACACAAAATGCTGGCTGGAGTTGTGTCGCGCTCCTCAAAGCTGGATATACCGATAGCGAGGATACATTCCGCAAGCGTAAGCGCCCTGAAGACAATTCTTGACAAATACTGTGCATGACGAATATTTTTTTGATTTCCGGTTAGACTAAACTAACTAAATTCTGGAGGGATCACAATGTCACAGAAGGAATGTCTCTGCTTTCAGAAAAAGCTTGCGTTCCACACAGCGCCATGCCTGCTTGGGATAAAATGTGCCGGTCTGATGTCAGTGTTTGACAGCACGGCCGGAGTTAATGAGAATATCATCGACTTTAACCGCAGAGCCGCAGCCAGAGGGCTGAAAATGCGTGTGCTTTGCAGGTGCGGCGGAAGAAGCCTTGTGCTTGTGTATAACGAGAGACAGCTAAGAGACAGACTGAAGGAGCCAAAGGCGGCAGCGATTCTTTCCGCCTTCGGGTACAGTGAGGATCAGACCCTTGAGGCAGCCCTTGACAGGCTTTCCCGCAGGGTGAGCGCCCACGGTGACTTCCCTCACGAGATCGGAGTGTTCTTAGGGTATCCTGCTGAGGACGTCGAGGGATTTATCAAAAACAAAGGCGAGAATTTCCTTCTCTGCGGCTGCTGGAAGGTATATAACGATGTTGAGAGCGCAAAGAGGAGCTTTCAGAATTATGAAAGGTGCAGAGAATATCTGTGCAATAAATTAAATGAGGGTCTTGACATTTATCAGGCACTCAGAATATCTTAGGAGGTTTTTGTTATGGCAAATGCAGTTATCTATTGGAGCGCTACCGGCAACACTGAGGCTATGGCTCAGGCAGTGGCAGAGGGTGCAGGCACAACAGCCGTTACCTTCGGCGAGTTCAGCGGCGATATCGCAGAGCTTGACGCTGTCGCATTCGGATGCCCTGCTATGGGTGCCGAGGAGCTCGAGGACACAGAGGTAGAGCCCTTTTTCGCTGCAAACGAGAGCAAGCTCGCAGGTAAGAAGGTAGTTCTCTTCGGCTCATATGACTGGGGCGACGGAGAATGGATGAGACTCTGGGCTGAGAGAGTAAAGGCAGCAGGCGCTGACCTTGTTGCAGAGGGTCTTATCTGCAACCTTACGCCCGATGACGATGCTATTGCAGCCTGCAAGGCACTCGGCGAGAAGATAAAGTAATACCAACCATCCCCTAATAAGATCGCCGCGGCCTGAGATACCAGTTGCGGCGATTTTTCTTTTACAAAACTTGGCTAGTTAATTTGTGCATATTGTATAAATTTATCTGAAATTTCTGCTGGCTCTTGATTTTTTTAAATAAATATGGTATACTTAATTACAATCTTGAAACATATTCAGGGTGTAAAAATTTTAAAAGGAGTGTTTTAAAATGGGAAAGGCTT
>CACXFU010000153.1 GCA_902767035.1 uncultured Ruminococcus sp. | reverse complement strand
TTTGCAGCCGCCAAATGCCCCAGAATCAATGCTTGTAACACTGTCAGGTATCGTTACGCTTGTAAGACTTGAACAGTTAGAAAATGCATAATCGCCAATGCTTGTAACTTTCTTCCCGTCGATCGCAGATGGGATATTCACTTCCTCATCACTGCCTCTGTACTTGCTTATCTCAACCGTTCCGTCATCAAGCACCTGATACTCATAATCCCCGTAAGTCTCCGCGCTCGCAGTGATAGCGCTATCGATCTTCGCAAAGCCCTCCGGCAGGGCTGCTGCTGAGCCGAAAACAAGAACAAGTGCGCAAACGGCGCTTAAAAGCTTTTTCTTCATATAAAAACGTCCTTTCAATAAATCTGTTATCTGCATTATAGCACGCAGAGGGATCACAAAGCCGCCAGCTTTGCAAACTGAGCCTTCAGCGCAGGGTATATCTCGGTGTAGAGCTGATAGAATTTCTCGTACTCTTCGCTCCTCTGAGCATCGGGCTGCTGTATCTTGTCGGTCTTGACAACAGCCTTGCACGCCTCGGGCACGCTTGAGTAGATACCTGCGCCCACTGCCGCCAGCAGAGCAACTCCGAGAGCCGGTCCTTCCTTGGAAGATGCCGTCTTCACCTGACAGCCGTACAGGTCAGCCAGCATAGACCTCCACAGCGGTGAGCTTCCTCCGCCGCCGCACGCCATCATGTCAGATACGTTAATATCCATCTGCCTGAACACCTCAACGCAGTCGCGCAGCGAGTACGAAACACCCTCCATAACAGCCCTCAGCATATCCTTCTTAGTGTGCATAGCCGAAAGCCCGAAGAACACGCCTCTTGCGTCAGGGTCAAGGTGAGGCGTCCTCTCACCCATGAGATACGGCAGATAGAGCAGCCTGTTCGCACCCACCGGAACAGTCTCAGCCTGCTTGTCCATAAGGTAGTATTCGTCAACGCCCATATACTTTGCAGTCTCCATCTCACTGTGGCAGAAGTTGTCTCTGAACCACTTGAGCGAGAGCCCTGCACCCTGAGTAACGCCCATAACGTGCCATGAACCCGGCACAGCCGCACAGCAGGTGTGGACTCTGCCCAGCTTGTCGGTAGACATCTGTGACGTGTGAGCAAAGACCACTCCCGAGGTTCCTATCGTCGTGAAAGCCTTTCCGTCCTCGCAAACGCCCGTTCCGATAGCAGCCGCAGCATTATCTCCGCCGCCGCCCACAACGATAGTTCCTTCTTTAAGTCCTGTCATATCCGCGATCTTCTTAGTAACTCTTCCCGTTACTTCACAGGACTCATAGACCTTTGCAAGCATCGACATATCTATGTCGAGATCCTTGCAGACCTCTTTTGACCAGCATCGGTTAGCAATGTCGAGCAGCTGCATACCCGAAGCGTCAGATACCTCGGTAGCATATTCTCCCGTCAGTATAAACCTCAGATAATCCTTCGGCAGCAGTATGTGCCTGCACTTTTCGTATATCTCAGGCTCGTTGTTTCTTACCCAGAGTATCTTAGCAGCCGTCCACCCCGTGAGAGCCGGGTTCGCAGTTATCGAGATAAGCTTCTCTCTTCCAAGCTTCTCGTTCATCTCATCGACCTCGGCAGCCGTCCTCTGATCGCACCAGATGATAGAACGCCTGAGCACATTATTGTCCTTGTCCAGCATAACGAGACCGTGCATCTGTCCCGAAATACCAATACCTGCGACCTCGTCACCCTTGACGCCGCTCTCATCGAGCACCGCCTTGATAGTCGTCAGCATAGCGTCCGACCAGTCCTTCGGGTCCTGCTCAGCGTAGCCGTTTTTCGGCTGATACATCGGGTACTCCACCGTAACCGAAGAAACGACCGTACCGTCCTCCTTGAAAAGCACGGTCTTGGTGCCGCTCGTTCCGCAGTCAACGCCTAAAATATAAGCCATTTTTCAACACTCCTGTCTGTATTATAATGTTAATCCTTTTCGAGCACAAAGTACGTATCCTTTTCCTCCTCGACCATTTTCACGATCCTCCAGCCGAGAGATACCAGATCATTGAGCTTTTCTATCTGAGAAAACCTGTCGAGATCGGGAGCAAAAGCATTTTCATCGCCCTTGCCCTTTGAAACATAAACAATTTTCTGCATAACCTTACCCCCCATACAAAGCAGATATCAAGCAAATTTTTCCCTATGCTATATTATACTATATCTTCCGCAGAATTTCAAGACCAAATTCAGAGAATATTCCCTTTTCAGGCGCATAAAAAGTGTCGCTTTATAAGTCCTTGCAGAGCAGTCCGCCCCTGCCGTTTTTTGATTTCTGAAAATAAGAAAGCCGCCTCGGTTTCCCAAAGCGGCTCTTGAAAGAGTGGCTATCAGGCAGGCGTAGCATTCTCCTGCATCTCTCGGGCTCGCGCCCTGTCGTTACCAGCGGCGTGTGGTCGCTACGAATTTTACCACCTCTGATACCTGCTCTTATCTTACCTATATTATATCATGATTATTCTTGTTTGTCAACTTTTTTGTATACTGGATTGTTATTGCGCAATCGTTGGGCAAATCTTCGTTCATTCTCTCCGATAGCTGTTATAATTGAATTTTTATAACTCGGATCGTCCCCCTCTACGGCCAATCTCAGAACAATATTAATTGTTTTTTCGTTATATACGTATGATTTAGATGCTATAGCTGTATTCTTTCTGTCATCCTTGAAAATATAGTCAGGATCTGATACGATTTCTGAAAAGTATTCCTTAACGGTATTGTAAAACCTTTCCCCTCTTCGTTCTATAATATGCTCTATCCGGTTATCAGTTATAATCACTTCATCGGTCATTATACTTCCTGTAGCGACTTCCGCATACATTTCTAAATCTATTTTTCCAACCCTATGCACGTCTTTTCCCACCGTTTCGACTTGATTTTCATTTATTGTACTACTATCCTCACCTCTTGTCAACTCTTCAACTCTATCTCTTCCCCACCAGAAAACCAGCACAAGGGGCGCCCTCATTCCGGAGGACGCCCCTTCGCT
>CACXFU010000152.1 GCA_902767035.1 uncultured Ruminococcus sp. | reverse complement strand
GTTGACAAATCAGGCTTTTTGTGATATAATATGCATATAAAGAGGGTATCGCACCAGCCTTTGGCTTTAGCGGTTCTCCCTCAAAGTTTTGTTACTTAATTGTAACCGCCTTATGTGGAAGTGGGGCGGTTATTTTTCACTTGACAAATCACAGCGCTTGTGATATAATACACAAAGAGGGTATCGCACCAGCCTTTGGCTTTAGCGGTTCTCCCTCTAGTTAAGTCTAAATTTTTTCAAACCGTCCTAGTGCGAGTGGGGCGGTTATTTTTTTCTATTATTGCAGATGTTTATCACCGAAGTGATTATGTTCGTCAGTAGCAAAAGCAATGTAAGTACCTCGGAAACGCTCATTCTGCTCACCCCCTTGCGAGGGAATAGATTGAACCGCCTTGCCGCAGAGTGCAATACCCCGTGGGTATATTATAGCACTGCACGGGCGGCTTGTCAAATTTTGTGTGCTCATTTTACGCATGAAAAAAACGTCGTTTATGACTTGAAAATGTCAATCTGTTGTGGTATAATAAGAACGGGTATGTGTGCCCGCTCTTATTTTTGTTTTGAGAGGAGTGTCAGACGCGTTGAAAAAGCTTTTTTCAGGCATTGCCTGCGCAGGTGCCGTGTTTCTCAGCGGCTGCACAGGTCTGAGCTTCACTGTCGATACTCTCCTCAATGCGCCTAAGCTCACCGAGGAACAAAGCGAGATCCATCAGGCGCTGATCGAAAGGGTAGGCAGCAATATCACCCTTAAATACCCTAAAAACGGCGAGAACCGTTCTGCCTTTGTTATTGCGGATATCGACGAGGAACCTACCGAGGAAGCTCTCGTCTTCTATGAGTACTCCGCCAACAGTGGAAAGGACGGCCTGAGAGTAAACGTCCTCGATAAGGACACCGACGGCAAGTGGTATTCCGTAAAGGAGCTTGCAGGCGGCGGCACCGATATTGACAGGGTTCTGATCTCTACAGTCGGTGATTCTAACGACATTGATGTTCTCGTCGGCTATCAGAATCTTACCAGCACCGAGAAAAACCTTGAGATCTACCGCTATAAAAACGGCAAGTTTGACCGTATAGCTGCCGATACCTATTCTGTGCTGGAACCTCTTGACATAAACGGCGACGGCCATAACGAGATCGTCACTATCTCCAAGGGCGTCAGCCCCGATACCGGCGCGGCCGTAACTACAGCGTCTCTTCTGAGAACTCAGGCCGGCGAGATCACAAAAGATGCAGGCATACCGATGTGCGACAATGTTACCGATTATGTGCAGTCAAAGGCCGGCAATATAGAACAGGGCAGAGGCGCTATCTTCGTTGATGCGCTCAATACCGAGGGCAACCTGCAGACGGAGATAGTTTACTACAGATATTCAAAGCTCCAGAATCCTATGCAGCAGCGCGCCGAAAAGCTTCTCCCGATGAGCACGCGCCCGGCAGGCTATTACTGCACGGATATAGATAACGACTCAGTCATAGAGATACCGACGACCTCGGCGATGATAGGCTATGAAAATGCTGTCCCTGAGGAAATGCTGTATATGACCAGCTGGAGCGTTTATAAAGACTTTTATGAGCTCAAAGAAAAGTTCAGCGGCTACTATTCGATATCCGACGGCTACTTCTTCGCCTTTCCAAAGCGCTGGAACAGCTCCGTTACCGTGAAGAAGGATCAGGAGTCGGGCGAGCTGGTCTTCTACAAATATACCGGTGACATCAACACCAGCACCGCCGAGATCCTGCGGATAGGTGTCTCAGCAAAAACAAAAACAGAGCGCTATATCGCTGACGGCTATGAGGTCGTAGGCAGTAAAGGTCAGCTCGATTATATAGTCAAGCTCCCTCTTGACAAGAGAGAGAAGCTGATCCCCACCATTGATGAAGTAACCAACAACCTGTATATCACAGATTAAAGGAGGAACAACAATGAAAAGAGTTCTTGTTTGCGAAGACGAAGATTCGATCAGAGAGTTTGTCGTTATCAATCTTGTAAGAAGCGGCTATGAGGTGGTTGATGTCAACTGCGGAGAGGACGCTTTGAAGGCATATGAGGAAAAGGACGGAGATTTCGATGTTGCTCTGCTCGATATCATGATGCCGGGTATCGACGGTATGGCTGTGTGCAAAAAGATAAGAGAGAAAAACTCGAACATTGGTATAATCATGCTCTCCGCCAAGAGCCAGGAGATGGATAAGATATCCTGCCTTATGGCCGGCGCTGATGACTACATCACAAAGCCGTTCTCTATCTCTGAGCTTATAGCGAGGGTAGATGCCGTTGCAAGAAGAGTGAACCGCTCAGGCGTTAAGCAGGAGGAGACCTCCTCGATAACCTCGGGACCGTTCGTGCTCAACCTCAAAAGCAGGACCGTTCTTAAAAACGGCGAGCAGATAGACCTCACTCAGGTAGAGTATCAGATAATGGAGTATTTCTTCAAGAATCAGAACACAGCTCTTGACAGAACGAGCATACTCAACCACATCTGGGGCGAGAGCTACTACGGCGATGACAAGATAGTTGACGTAAACATCAGAAGAATAAGAATGAAAATAGAGGACGAGCCCTCAAACCCAAAGTATATCCTCACTATATGGGGCTTCGGCTATAAGTGGTCGGCAGGCAACGGTTAAATCTCTGATCTATTATCTATAAAAGGCAGGTGCGGACAGTATTGAAAACCAAACATAAGAATATTGCCCGCAGGAGTATTACACGGCACTGGCTGACAAACAGCCTCGGTGCCGTAACTGTGATACTCGTTTTGCTGGAGGTGCTGCTGATAATCCTTGTCAGGAACTATTACTACAGCTCGGCCAGACAGTACCTTACCTCAAGAATGAAGATCGTCACTACAGCGATAATGAACACCTCGGGAGAGGAGCAGACCAACTACAATGCGCAGATCCGCTCGATAGTTGAGACCTACGAGGATAAGGACAAGATAGAGCTTATGGCGATAAAGACCAACGGCGAAGCAGATGTTACGTCGTCGGGCTTTTCACCCTCGGGCATGGATAATATGCAGGACTACATTGACGCCAAAAAGTCAGATTCCGGCACGGCGTCACAGATATATGAGCTTGAAACGGGCGAAAAGGTGCTCGCGATGACCTCGGTCATCTCCCCTAAGGGAAGCGAGTATGAGGCCGTTCGTATGCTCTCCTCAATGAAAAATATCGACAGCCAGATAGTGATGCTGTCTATCATAATGACGGGCGTAGTTCTGGCGATAATTGCTCTTATGCTTTTCTCGGGTCTGTTTTTTATCAAGTCCATCGTTATCCCTATCAGGAACGTCAATGACGTTGCGAGAAAGTTCGCGACGGGAGACTTCAGAGAGAGGATAGAAAAGCAGCGCGATGATGAGCTCGGTGAGCTCTGTGACTCTATAAACTATATGGCGCAGGAGCTCTCAAACACTGAGCAGATGAAAAACGAATTCATCTCGTCAGTATCACATGAGCTGAGAACGCCTCTTACCGCCATAAAGGGCTGGACAGAGACTGTCACCGTTATGTATGACGATCAGGAGACCTTCAGAAAAGGTATGCGCGTCATCACCAGCGAGACCGAGCGTCTCTCCCAGATGGTCGAGGAGCTTCTCGACTTCTCAAGGATCCAGGATAACCGCCTGACCCTTATAATGGATACGATAGACATTCTCGCCGAGCTTGGCGAGACCGTTCTTATCTATCAGGAGAGGGCGAGGGCTCTCGGCATAACGTTGAATTACTATGAGCCGGAGATGCTCTCCTTCGTTTACGGCGATAAAAACAGGCTCAGACAGGTATTCATAAACATAGTTGACAATGCTATAAAATATTCCGATAAGGGAGACACCGTCTCTGTAGAGGCCTACGAGGAGGACGGCGAGATTTGCATATCTATCTCCGATACGGGCATAGGTATATCTAAGGAAGATCTCCCGAAGATAAAGACGAAATTCTTCAAGGCGAACCATACAAGGCGAGGCTCCGGAATAGGCCTTGCGGTAGCCGATGAGATAATCCAGCGCCACGGCGGAACTCTCGACATAGACAGTCAGCAGGGCGTAGGAACGACCGTAATGATAACTCTGCCGTGTATGCAGAGCTCAGGCGGAGAAAAGAGTGAAAACAACAGTACGGTAGACGTTGAGCTTATCTCTTCGGAGCCGATAGAAAGTCAGGAGGAGCTTAACACCGATGAGTCAGAGACCCGATAGGAATGAGAAATTCAAAACCAGCATCGGCGGCCAGGCAGTTATCGAGGGCGTTATGATGCGCGGCCCCGAAAAGGGCGCAATGGCCTGCAGACTGCCGAACGGCGAGATAGACCTTGAGACCTGGGAGGTAAAGGGCTCAAAGGCATGGTACAGAAAAGTACCCTTTGTAAGGGGGATATTCAGCTTTATCTCATCGCTGATACTGGGCTATAAGTGCCTGATGAAGTCGGCAGACAAGCAGATGACCGAGGAGGACGAGGAGCCCGAAACAAAGTTTGAAAAGTGGCTCTCCGAAAAGCTCGGCGATAAGATAATGCCTGTGATATCTGCGCTTGCAATGGTGCTTGGCGTAGGGCTTGCGGTGGTGCTTTTCATATGGCTGCCGTCGCTGCTATCAAAGTTTGTTGACAAGCACATAATAACGCTCACAAAGTTTGAGAAGAACGTTATCGAGGGCCTTATAAAGATCATCGTGTTCATCAGCTATACCGCCCTCACAAGGCTGATGAAGGATATGTCCGTGACATATGAGTATCACGGCGCTGAGCACAAGACTATCGCCTGCTATGAAAGGCAGGAGGAGCTGAATGTCGAGAACGTGAAAAAGCAGTGCCGCTTCCACCCCAGGTGCGGAACAAGCTTTATCTTTCTTGTGCTCTTCATAAGCATTTTTGTGACAACTATTTTCAACGTTTCGTGGAAAAACCTTGCCCTCAGAGTTCTGTTCAAGATCGCTCTTCTGCCTGTGGTCACGGGCATAGCGTTTGAGCTCATAAGGCTCGCAGGCAAGTATGATAACCCTGTCACAAGGGCGATATCCGCTCCGGGTCTCTGGATACAGAGGATAACTACCAAGGAGCCGAATGACAAGCAGATCGAGTGCGCTATCGCGGCACTGAAGGAATGTATCCCCGCGAATGAGGGGGACGACAAATGGTGACCTACAGAGACGTCTTCGCAGACACAGTCAGAAGGCTGGAGTCAGCAGGCGTTGATGACGCACCCTTCAATGCGGCAGAGCTGATGGGCAGCGTTCTCGGTGCGGACTGCCGCAGCAGCAGGTTCGCCCAGCTTATGGAGGAGACCGCAGAGCCCGAAAAGCTGACCGCTCTGGATTCTCTGACTGACAGGAGAATAAGCGGCGAGCCGCTGCAGTATATAATCGGGGAGTGGGAATTTTACGGCGTTCCGATAAAGGTAGGCAGCGGAGTTCTCATACCCAGACAGGATACGGAAGCGCTGATAGATATAACAGCCGTAAAATGGCGCGGCAGAAAGTCTCTCACGGTCATAGATCTTTGCTCGGGCAGCGGCTGCATAGCCTGTGCCTTAGCCAGAACGCTTGACTGTGAAAAGATCATCTGCATTGAAAAGTCAGAGCAGGCCGCAGAGTATCTGAAAGAGAACCTGGCTCTCAATCACGTCAGTGCAGAAGTTATCATCGGCGATGTCAACGATCCCGACATCATAAGCACCGTCCCGCAGGCAGATATCATAATCTGCAATCCGCCTTACCTCTCCGATGAGGATATGGCTGACCTTCAGCAGGAGGTCACCTATGAGCCGCGCGAAGCTCTTTACGGCGGTGCAGACGGCCTTGAGTTTTACCGCAGCATCACAAGGCTGTGGAAGGATAAGCTCAGAAGCGGCGCAATGCTCTGCTATGAGATAGGCATAGGGCAGGAGGACGATGTTATGCTCATGCTGATAAGGCACGGGCTCACAAATGTCCGCTGCCGCGAGGATCTCAGAGGGATAGTGCGCTGTGTGTTCGGGTTCAAAGCTTAGTGTACGAAAATTTGTACACCACCGGATAAGATCGCAACTGTACAGACAAATGGACAGTTAATGTATTATAATGCATATTGAGAAAGGGTGTATCCCTTTCACCACCTATCGAAAGGAAGATCACTATGGCAGCTGATAAGAAGAAAAAGCAGGAAAAGGGCTCGGCGGTGAAGATAACCGACGCGGCAGAAAAGAAAAAAGCCCTCGAAACAGCGATGGCTTATATCGAGAAGCAGTTCGGCAAGGGAGCTATAATGAAGCTCGGAGACGCAAAGGCTATGGACGTTGAGGCTATACCCACAGGCTCGATGACGCTTGATATGGCACTCGGCATAGGCGGCGTTCCAAGAGGAAGGATAATCGAGATCTACGGACCCGAGTCGTCAGGTAAGACGACAGTGGCCCTGCATATCATAGCAGAGACCCAGAAAATGGGCGGAGAAGTTGCCTTCATCGACGTTGAGCACGCCCTTGACCCCGTTTATGCAGAGAAGCTCGGCGTCGATATCGACAATATGCTCGTATCTCAGCCGGACAGCGGTGAGCAGGCTCTCGAGATCGCAGAGGCGCTGACACGTTCGGGCGCTATCGACTGCATAGTTATCGACTCTGTTGCCGCAATGGTAACAAAGGCTGAGATAGACGGAGAAATGGGTGACACCCACGTAGGCCAGCTCGCAAGGCTTATGTCTCAGGCGATGAAAAAGCTCACAGGCGTTATCGGCAAGTCAAACACAACAGCCGTTTTTATCAATCAGGTGAGAGAGAAGATCGGCGTTATGTACGGCAACCCCGAGACCACTCCCGGCGGCCGTGCCCTCAAATTCTATTCCTCAGTAAGAATAGAGGTCAGACGCGGTGAGCAGATCAAGAACGGCTCTGAGGTCATCGGCAACAGAACACGCTGCAAGGTAGTTAAGAATAAAGTAGCTCCTCCGTTCAAGGAGTGCGAGTTCGATATCATGTACGGCAAGGGCATCTCAAGAGTAGGCGAGGTGCTTGATATGGCAGTAGATATGGGCATCGTCAAAAAGGGCGGAGCATGGTTCAGCTATGATGAGATGAAGCTCGGCCAGGGCAGAGACAATTCCAAGGACTTCCTTGTGAGCAACCCCGACATAATGCAGGAGATCGAGGATAAGCTGAAGGAGAAGAT
>CACXFU010000151.1 GCA_902767035.1 uncultured Ruminococcus sp. | reverse complement strand
GCTGTCCATAGTCGGCATATCGTCAGTGTGCTTCGGTATGTCGCTGACATCAGGCTGCTCGGGATACTGTGAGTAATCTATCTCGGGAACATCGACCGAATCCATAGTCGGGTTTCTGTCGAGCTCAGTCTCGGGAGCCGCAGGAGCGTCCGCTTCGGGCGCCTTGGTTCCGCAAACAGGGCAGAACTTGGCACCGGGAGCAAGAGTATTTCCGCATACAGAGCATATTCCCGTGTTCACAAGGTTCTGTATCGGTGTTCCGCAGGTGGCGCAGAATTTTACTCCGTCAGCTACGGGGTTTCCGCAATTCGGACAATTTGCCATAATATCACTTCTTTCTTAAATAAACTCAATAGGTCATACTGCTCATAAAGCCCATATCAAGGAATATCCAGCTGCCATCGACCTTAGCGACTACGACCGATCCCTCATCGGTGTCTTTGTCTTCGCTGCCCTTGGCAGTGAGCTCTACCTCAAGCTTATAAGCCTCAGACGGAACGAAATCGTCCTCGTCCTTGTCGGTCATAGAAGCCCACATACTGTAGGTCGATTCATAGTTATCTATCTTGCTGTCTGACAGCTTTTTCTTGTCTGTGACCTTGTAGGTCAGCTTGAAGTTGTCGCCGAATTCATCCCTGAATTCATCAAGGGCATCCTCTAAAGTCTCGTCCATAACGTCCCAGTCGATATAGCCCTCTTCCTCGTAGTATTTGATGACGGACTTCGGCATTGTCACCTGATATATCTTTTTTGAGTCACCCTTCATCAGAGCGTCGCAAAGCGTCTCGACAGGCTTCTCATAAGCGGGAGTATCATCATCGTCCTTGCCGCCGCTCTTCTTGTCGCCCAGCAAGATGATCGAAACAACGATCGCCGCGATCACCGCAACAATAACAACTATCCCAATGATAAGGTTCTTGTTTGAGCCCGGCTGAACGGCTGCCTGCTGCGGCATCTGATAGCCTGCGGGGTTATTGAACGCCGGCTGTTGAAACTGCTGCTGAGGCTGCTGATACTGGGGCTGTTGAAACTGCTGCTGAGGCTGCTGATACTGGGGCTGCTGGAACTGCTGCTGAGGCTGTTGATACTGGGGCTGCTGGAACTGAGGCTGCTGCACCTGCTGATACTGAGGCTGAGCCTGCTGAACAGGGGGAGCGCCTGCAGCGGCAGCCTGGCCGCATACGGGGCAGAACGCCGAACCGTCAGCTATCTGGCTTCCGCACTTGCTGCAAAACATAGAAAGACCTTCTTTCCATATAGTTTTTAAAAAAATGAGGGCGCGCAGCCCCCATTTTTAATGTTGTAGTTTGATCTTACAGGAAACTTGAAAGTCCGCCGAGACTGCCGAGTCCGCTTCCGCTGAATACCCAGTCGCCGTCGATCTTTACGACGATAATGTCCTCGAGCTCCTGCTCGTCATCGTCATCATCGCCCTCGATAGTAAGAGTAACATCGAGCTTGTAGCCTGCTGTCGGGTAGAAGTCAGACTTCTTGCCGTCGGTAGCTTCAGAATAATACTCTGCCATAGATCTGTACTTCTTCAGCTTCTTGTCGCTGAGCTTTGTAGCCTTTGTTACCTTGTAGGAAAGAGTAACGCCCTCGCCATACTCGTCCTCAAGATCCTCCTTGGACTCTTCAAGCTCTTCGTCCAGCTCGTCCCAGTCAGGCTCTTCTTCATCTTCATAAGCCTTTAAAACTGAGCTCGGCATAGTAGCCTCCATTACCATCTTTGCGTCAGACTTGTTGAAGCCCTTTACAAGCTTGTCAAGAGGTTCCTTGTATCCGCCGCCTCCGATGAGGTTAACAAGCAGAACAATGATAAGTACAACTACCACTACAGCGCCGATAAGTACGCCGATGACCTTCTTGTCCTTTTTCTGAACGCCCTCTTTGAAGCCGTTGAAATCCCTAGGCAGATCTGCCGTGAAGTTCTGAACGCCCTGTGTGAAGTTGTTTGCTGCTGCCGATGCCTGTGCTCCGAAGCCCTGAGCCTGAGGAGCAGGCTGTCCCTGAGGCGCTGCGCCGAGAGAAGCTCCGCAGCTGGTGCAGAACGTAGCGTTATCATCTAACTGCGCGCCGCACTTGTCACAAAATTTTGCCATACTTCATTTCTCCATTTCTAAATTATAGTCAATGTTTTGCATAACATAAACATCATTAATATATTAACTCATTATTTCATTTTTGTCAATAGTTTTTTACAAAAATCCTGCCCTTTTTTCTCATTTCATCGAGCCTATTATCCTATTTGCCATTTTATAGATATTCTCCGGCTCCTCGCCTACGAAAAACTTACCGTTTTCATAAAGTATCCTGCCTGCGCACATAGTCAGCCTGACATTCTGCTTTGAGCCGCTGTAAACTATATTTTTTGCGATATTGTTCATCGGCTGCATATTTGGCTGGCACAGGTCTATAACTATGAGATCTGCCTGCTTTCCCTCAGCTATCGTATCGCAGTCATCAAGGCCCATTGCAAGGGCTCCGCCCCTTGTTGCCGCATCGAGAACTACATCGGCAGGGCAGGCGGCCGCATCATTCAGAAGTATCTTCTGCAGGCCTGACATCAGGAACATCTCTCTGAACATATCAAGGCAGTTGTTGCTTGCGGGGCCGTCCGTTCCGAGGGCAATGCCTATGCCGTTTTCTCTGAGCTTTACGATCGGAGCTATGCCGCTTGCAAGCTTTGTGTTGGAGCCCGGACAGTGAACAGCCCAGAGTCCGCGCTTTTTGAAAATATCGATGTCGTTTTCAGAAAGATGAACACAGTGGAAGCAGGCGCCGCCGTAGTTGAAAATGCCGAGGCTTTCAAACAGCTCGGTCGGGGTCAGGCCGTATCTTTCCTTGCATTCCCTTACCTCTTTGGCAGTTTCGGAGCTGTGCATAGAGACGGGAGCCTTATACTTTTCGGCAAGCTTTGCGATATCCTCCATAAGTCCCTTTTCAGCGGTGTATTCCGCATGGAATCCCAGCCTGAAGCTTATGAGCGGCGAAATGCCGTTATATTTCAGATACCTTTCCTCCAGCACTTTTGCGTTTTCTCTCTCTCCGCTCACGGCGCCGCACATCACCGAGCGAAAACCGCTCTCAGTGCAGGCCTTAACGTAGTCATCAAGCTCGAAATACATATCGAACGCCGCGGTGCAGCCTGTCGTCAGGTATTCAAGTATGGCAAGCTTTGTCAGCCAGTATACCTTCTCACCGTCAAGCTTTGCTTCCATCGGGAAGACCTGCTCGAAAAGCCAGTCCTGAAGAGGAAGGTCGTCCGCATAGGAGCGCAGGAAGGTCATCGCGGAATGTGTGTGCGCGTTTTTGAATGAGGGCATTATAAGGTCGCCGTTAAGGTCGGTCTCGCGCTCAAAGGTCTGCTCTCTCAGCTTTTCCTCTGTTGGAACGCCGACAAAAGCTATCTTATCGTTGTCTGTCCAGACCTCCTGCCCCTCCTTTATCTCACTGAGGGCATCGGTCATCAGTCTTGCGTTATAAAATCTTATCATTTTGCTTCTCCTTTTAAGATGCGGTCAATAGCCGCTATGCTCTCCGTGACAAGGGCTTTGAATCTCGGCGCGTTCCTGTCGGCGCACTCCTGCACCTCCGCATGGGTGAGAGGTGTAGGGCTTATGCCTGCCGCAAGGTTTGATATGCAAGAAACTCCGCATACCTTCATACCTGCGTGATTTGCGGCTATCGCCTCCACCGCGGTAGACATTCCCACGGCGTCCGCCCCGAGCCTGCCTGCCATACGTATCTCGGAAGGGGTCTCAAACGAAGGCCCCGTCAGCTGCAGATACACGCCCTTTTTAAGCTCTATGCCGAGCTTCTGCGCACTTTCCTCCACCGAGCGTGAGAGCTCCTCGTCATAAGCGTGGCTCATATCCGGGAACCTTGTTCCAAGCTCCTCTATATTTCCCCCTATCAGCGGATTCGGCACGAACGACGCTATATGATCCTTAATAAGCATCATATCACCTGCCGAGAACGCGGGGTTTATCCCCCCTGCCGCATTCGTAAGAAACAGCACCCGTGCTCCCATAAGCCGCATAAGCCTTGCCGGAAGCACCACGTCCTTCATGGCATAGCCCTCATAGTAGTGCACTCTGCCGTCCATAATGACAGCCTTCGCCTCACCTATGAGCCCGAAAACGAAGCGCCCTCTGTGCCCCTGAACGGTAGACCTCGGAAAGCCCGGTATTTCCTCATAGGGGACCTCTGCCTTTATGTCAACGTTCTTTGTGAAGCCGCCCAGCCCTGAGCCCAGCACCAGCGCGATGTCCGGCACAAAGTCTGTCCTTTCTCTTACTGCCGCAAGGCATTTTTCAAGTCTTTCATATTCGTTCATAGCGTCCTCCGTATCATTCGAGAGAATAAACCCCCGTCAGTTTTCCGTGCCTGTAAGCAACCCTCGGCACCCTTGCCGATATGCCGCACACTATCTCATATCCGATAGTGCCTGTCATTTTTGCTATGTCGTCCGCGGTTATGCGCTCGTCTCCCTGAGAGCCTATCAGCACGGCTTCGTCACCTGACTTGACCTCTCCTGCGTCAGTCACATCCACCATGAACTGATCCATGCAGACCCTTCCTGCTATCGGGCAGCGCCTGCCGTTTATGAGCACATATCCCTTGTTTGAGAGAACCCTCGGGTAGCCGTCAGCATAGCCTGCGGTCACCGTTGCAAGGGTGGTCTTTCTTTCTGCGGTAAAGGTGCGCCCGTAGCTCACCGAGGTGCCTGCCTCTATCTCTTTCACCTGAGATATCCGCGCTTTCAGCGTCATAACGGGTGAGAGCTCAAACGGCAGAGGTACGTCGGGGTCGGGGTAAAGGCCGTAAAGGATTATCCCGAGCCTTGCAAGCGTGCTCCTTTCGTCAGCGTGATAAACTCCGCCTGCCGAATTGAGAAAATGCACCTGTGAAAGCTTCACTCCGGCCTTTCCTGCCGCTTCGGCAGTCGCGAGTATCCTGTCTGTCTGAGCCTTTGTGTAAGCGCATTTGTCCTCATAGAGAGAATCCGCAACGGCGTAATGGGTGAATATGCCCTCAAGCTTCACACCCGAAAGCTCTGACATCTCAAGAAGATCGCGGGCGTTCTCATCAGCCGTCCCTGTTAGGCCTATCCTCGTCATGCCGGTATCTATCGCACAGTGCAGCCTTACCCTGCCCGAGGACACCGCCCCCGACAGCTCCTTCGCGTAAGCAAGCTCCGTGCACGCCTGGATAACGTCAAGCTCGGCCAGCTCGTCAGCGTATACGGGGTCTGTCCAGCCGAGGATAAGCACCTCGCCTTTTATGCCGGCTCTGCGCAGGCGCCTTGCCTCGGTAAGATTTGCTACCGCAAACCAGCGTATGCCAAGCTCGTCTTCGAGAAACGGCACCACAGCTTCGTCAAAATGGCCGTAGCAGCAGGCCTTTACAACGCAAAGCACCTCTGTTGATGCAGGCAGCCCCCCGCGGAACCGTTCAAGATTTTTTTCGATGCTGTCAAGATCTATCTCGGCATAGCATCTTTTCGGAAATTTCATATCAATTCTTCCTTTGTGATTTATTTATGCTGTCCCGGGAAAGCTCCCGAAACAAATAATTTGTAAATTATAGCCGAAAACCTATTGAAAAACAAGATCTGATGTGTTATAATAAGTTATGTATTGAATTATCTTTGTGCGGAGTAGATAGTTTTGGATAATGTTATAGCTGCAGGAGATTTTTCCTGCGATGAGAGCAGCACCTGCTGCTTTACAGGCCACAGAAGCCGCGCCCTTCCCGACAGCGGTGATATGTCCTCTCAGCTTATGAAGATACTCACGAGCAGACTGAACCTTATGATACAGACCGCCTACCGCGAGGGCTACAGGACCTTTATCTCGGGAATGTCCGAGGGGATAGACCTCTGCTGTGCCGAGATCGTCCTTTCTATGAAAAGGTCGGGCGGATATGAGGGGATAAAGCTTATCTGCGCCGTTCCTTATCCCGGGCAGTTCAAGGAGATGAAGAACGCCGGAGACAGGTACAGATACTACGCCTGCATGAAGGGCTGCGATGCCGTGATCTATGTGAGCCCTGAATATTCAAAGGGCTGCTACCGTGAGCGCAACGCCTTTATGGTGGAGCATTCATCGAGGCTCATAAGCGTGGTCGACCCCGCCAATGTCGCTTCGGGCACTATGCAGACCGTAAGGCTTGCCGAGAAAAAGGGCATCGAGATAATCACCGAGGACATCGGCAGCATCTGTAATTAACAGTTTACACCCATTCGGCAAATATTTCAATAGGGTCGGGAAAAATTTTTTTGGTGCCGGCTGACTAGACCCGGCGGCGGCATACTATACTTAAAGTAACAGACAGGAGATCATCACCTATGGCTCAGGCAAAAAGGAAGAAGAAAAGAAAATCTCAGGCGCCGATAGCTCTCGTGTATTTTATCACGATGATAGTGTTCATGGTCATAATAGGACTGGTGGCGTTCTATATGCTCAGGAAGATGGGCGTGCTCGGAAATGATGATGACAAGGGCGCAGGCGAGGTGCAGAACCCGACCTACAACACCTTCCTCGCGAGGATAAACAGCAAGGACGTTCTGGTAGAGATGACGGTGCTGAGAGTGGCGCCCGATGCTCAGCAGATAGTCGTGATACCCGTTTCGGCATTCACTGTGAATGATGACGGAAAGACCCTCAGAGAGGTATATGAGGCAGAAGGCCTTAAAAAGGTAGAGAACACGGTCTCCGATATGTTCGGCATAAAGTTTGACAATTATGCCACAGTCAGCAACACCGCGTTCGAGACCATCTGCGATATCGTGGGAGGCATACCCTATGCCCCCGATGAGGAGCTTTATTACCTCTCGCAGGACAATGACGAGAATGATATATCCCTGCCGGCAGGCGAGCTTTCCCAGCTCTCTGGCAGACAGATAAGGCTCATAAGCCAGTACCCCGTATTCTCGGAGGGCAGGGGCGGAAATATGAAGTTCCTGGGAACAGCTGTGGCAGCGCTCATAAACAATGCCTTCCAGCAGAGTGCACTTACAAAAGACAATCTTGACAACATTTATAACCTCATTACCGAGAACAGCAACACCGACTGGACAAGAGAGCAGTTTATCGAAGAGAAAATGAAGATCAGAGATATGCTTGACCTTCACCTAACTCCCGCAACGGCTCTTATCCCTGAGGGCGAGTGGACAGATGAGACACATTTCAAGATCAGTCAGGAGTACTTTGACAAGGTAGCACAGATGATGACCGATACACAGGGCTCTGTGGTAGATACGTCTGCCGCAGGTTAAGCGCTTCGGCCTTTTCGGCAAAGGAGATAAAAATGAAATTGATGGTCATAATCCTTAATAAAACGGATGCTCTTGAATATCTTCTCGAGGGCTTGTCGGCCTCGGGCATAAGGGGCGCCACTATAATAGATTCTTCCGGTATGGCGGAGACGCTCTCGAAGCTCGGAAGCTCTATAATAAGCGCTTCGCTGAGGGGGCTTTTCAGCGGCGATGAGGAGAATAAGACTATAATCTCCGTTATTAAAAACAATCAGCTCGATGCGGCAAGAAAGGTCGTATATAACACCGTGGGTGACCTTTCACAGCCTAATACGGGAATACTTTTTACCCTGCCGATAGATTTTGTAGAGGGTACGGTCAAGAGACCAAGGGCGATAAAACCGCCTGATGAGTAACAGAATGTTTACAGCCTGTTGCTTAAATGTTCATAAAAATCAGGGTTTGGGCTTTAAAAACGCTTGAAAATCAGGGTTTTATGTGGTATAATATATGCAATAGGCTTTACTAAAAGACTGGAACTTGACTTCCGGTCTTTTGATTTTGTATGGAGGTAATAATGGCAGAAAAGAAAAACACGGTACAGCTCGTCAGGGAGCTGGCACAGCCGCTGGCCGATGAGCTGGGCTTGTTTCTGTGGGACGTGCGCTTTGAAAAAGAGGGCGCTGTGTGGTACCTGAGGGTGCTGATAGATAAGGACGGCGGCGTTGATATGGACGACTGCGAGGCCTTTACGAGACCTATGAACAAGCTTCTTGATGAGGCGGACCCGATAAGCCAGAGCTATGTGCTCGAATGCGGCAGCCCGGGGCTCGGCAGAGAGCTGAGGAGGCCTGAACACTTTGAGGTGTGCATAGGTGATATCATAAGGGTGAGACTGATAAGGCCCGACAAGGACGGCAACAGAGAATATGTCGTAGGGCTGGCAGGGTATGAGAAGAACAGGATACTCTGCTGCACTCTTGACGACGAAGGCAACAGCACGGGAGATATCGAATTTGCGCTTTCGGACTGCGCTTACGTAAAGCTCAATGATGACGCAGACCTATTTTGATGTTTGCCGGTGCTCGCCGCACGGCTTTGGCGTTCACGGCAAAGCGCGTACTGTCAGTTTTGTTTCTCGGTGACTTTCAGTTGGCTCTGGCTTTTAATGAGCAGACTATGTTAAAAGCAGCACTGCTTGACAGTGTAGGAGAGAAAAGGTCACCGCTGGGATACATGAAAAAAGCAGAAAACGTAATTTATATATCGAAAGGAATGGTAAGAAAAATGGCTAAGGTGAAGAAAAACAAGAAAGAGGAGATCTCGTTCGAGCAGCGCTTCTTTATGGCGCTCGATGCTCTCGAGAGCGAAAGCCACATAGATAAGGATACTCTGATCGAAAAGATAAAGTCAGGAATAGAAAAGGCGATCAAGAAGGATTATCCTTTCAGCGAGAACATAAGCATCATAATAGACCCCGATACGAACAAGTTCGAGATGAAGCTTCTCAAGGAAGTTATGGACGTGATGTATGTTGACGATCCCGATAACGAGATCTTTATCGACGAGGCAAAGACCTATGACCCTGATGTTAAGGTCGGCGATATGGTAGAGATACCGCTCGATCCGGCAAGGTTCGGAAGAGTCGCTGCACAGAATGCAAAGCAGTCGATAAAGCACGATATCAAGGACTTTGAGAGAGAAAAGCTCATCGCTCAGTATCATGACAAGGAGCACGAGTGCGTATCGGCAGTCGTTCAGAAGGTGGAGCCTGCTACGCTCAACGCTATCCTCACTATCGACAAGAACGAGGTATATCTCGTGAGAAACGAGCAGATACCCGGTGAGGAGCTCAGAGCAGGAGATATCATCAAGGTCTATGTGGTCGGCATCGTGAACCCCGAGAGAAAGCCCTCGATAAAGATATCGAGAACTCACAGGGAGCTTGTGAAGAGACTGTTTGAGCTCGAGGTGCCTGAGATCGCTGATGGCACCGTAGAGGTAAAGGCTATTTCGAGAGTTGCGGGAGCAAGGAGCAAGATAGCCGTATGGTCAAAGGATCCGAACGTTGACGCTGTAGGCGCCTGCATAGGACCGAGAAAGTCAAGGATAAGCTCGATAGTAAATGAGCTCAACGGTGAGAAGATAGACGTTATCACCTGGGTAGAGGACGAGGCCGAGTTCATTGCTAAGGCGCTTGCACCTGCTACTGTGCTCGATGTTGAGATAAGCCCTGAGGAGGGCGTAAGAGAGTGCAGGGTGACGGTTCCCGACGATCAGCTCTCGCTCGCTATCGGAAACAAGGGCCAGAACGCAAAGCTTGCGGCAGGCCTTACAGGATATAAGATAGATATCGTCTCCGACAAGGAGCCGAAGCCTAAGGCTGAGGAGCCTGAGGAGGAAGCGCCTGAGGAGAGCGCTGAGGAAGAATAATGAAAAGTCACAAAATACCGATGAGGATGTGTCTCGGCTGCGGTGAGATGAAGCCGAAAAAGGAGCTTGTCAGGGTAGTGAGGTCAAAGGAGGGTGAGATATCTCTCGACCTTACGGGAAAGAAAGCAGGAAGAGGCGCATATATATGCAAAAATGCCGAATGTCTCAGAAAGGCAAGAAAGGCAGGAAGGTTTGAAAAGAGCTTTTCGTGCCGCATAGATGATGAGGTGTTCGCCGGACTGGAGGAAGAGCTCGCAGATGAAGAGTAAGATAGGTCTGCTGTCGATGTGCGCAAAGGCAGGACGCCTTGCAATGGGAATGGATATGATGAAAAATGCCTGCAAAAACGGCAGCGCAGAGGGTATATTCGTTGCAAGCGACATATCGGACAAATCGCTCAAGGAGGCGAGGTTCTGCAGCTTCAGATACGGTGTCGGGCTGTGGGCGCTGGATATGACCATGGATGAGCTGCTCAGCGGGCTCGGAAAAAGGGTCGGAGTGCTTGCGGTGTGTGACAGCGGCTTTGCAAAGTCCTGCGCAAAGGGACTTGAAAAGATCATTATCGAAGACGACGAATTTTAATATAAGGAGGAACGACCGCCTATGGCAATCAAAGCTAACAAGTATAAGCTTGGAGAACTGGCTAAGGATCTTAATGTATCGAACAACGATGTTATAAGCTGTCTGGCACAGCTTACGGAGGACGCGAAGAAGTCACAGTCTGCGCTGACGCCCGATGAGATATCGTATGTTCTCGAATATTTCACTCAGAACAATCAGGCTGAGAATTTCAACGACTTTTTCGCTGACAATGAAAAGCCCGAGGACATAAAGAAGAAGGAAGAGGAAGCTAAGGCTAAGGCCGAGGCCGAGAAAAAGGCTGCCGAGGAGAAGAAGGCAGCTGAGGAAAAGGCTGCTGCCGAGAAGGCAGAAAAGGCTAAAGCAGAGGCTGAAAAGGCTGAGAAGAAAAAGGCCGAAAGAAAGAAAAAGGAAGACAAAAAGCCTGCAAAGAAAAAAGAGCACGGAACAAAGCTCCAGCTGGGAGGTTTCTCTCAGGGCAGGGAGGACAGCTCGGAGGGATATACCCTTTCGCAGGATAATGAGAGCTACGGCTCGGGCAAGACTATCGACCTCAGAGGAAGCTATGTCGAGCTCGACAAGTATAACGAGAAGTATGACACGCTCGCAAACTCAAAGCACAACAAGAGCAAGGACAACTTCCAGAAAAAGCAGAAGCTCACCCAGAAGTCTCAGCAGAGAAAGAAGCAGCAGTTCTCTCACAAGAGAGAGACAGAGAACGAAAAGCTGCGCCGCTTAGAGCTTGAGAGGGCGAGAAAGCAGCAGCTCAAGGTAATGATACCTGACGAGATAGTTGTTTCTGAGCTTGCTAGCAGACTGAAGGTAACGGCTACCGAGGTCATCAAGAAGCTTATGGGTCTCGGCGTGTTCGCATCTATCAACGAGGTCGTGGACTTTGATACCGCAGCACTCGTTGCTGAGGAGCTGGGCGCAAAGGTCGAGAAGGAAGTTCATATAACTATCGAGGAGAGACTTATCGAGGACGATAAGGATCCTGAGGATAAGCTCGTTGAGAGATGCCCTGTAGTTGTCGTTATGGGTCACGTTGACCACGGTAAGACGTCTATCCTGGACAGGATAAGAAATGCTCACGTTACCGAGACAGAGGCAGGCGGCATCACCCAGCACATAGGCGCTTATCAGATAGAGTATAACGGAAAGAAGATAACGTTCCTCGATACTCCCGGACATGAGGCGTTCACCTCAATGCGTGCGAGAGGCGCGAACGTTACGGATATCGCTATCCTCGTGGTTGCAGCTGATGACGGTATCATGCCGCAGACGATAGAGTCTATCAACCATGCTAAGGCTGCGGGAGTTTCCATAATAGTTGCCATAAACAAAATGGATAAAGAGGGCGCAGACCCTGACAGAGTAAAGCAGCAGCTCACTGAGCAGTCGCTCGTTGTTGAGGAATGGGGCGGCGATGTTATCGCAGTGCCTGTTTCCGCAAAGACAGGTATGGGTATCGATGAACTGCTCGACAATGTTCTGCTGATATCTGAGGTCAAGGAGCTGAAGGCTAACCCCGACAGGCTCGCAAAGGGTACCGTTATCGAGGCAAGGCTTGACAAGGGCAAGGGCCCTGTTGCAACACTGCTGGTTGAGAACGGAACGCTCCGTGACAGCGACATCATCATTGCAGGCACATCTGTAGGCCGTGTGAGAACTATGATGAACGACAAGGGCAGATCTATCAAGGAGGCAGGCCCCTCTACACCTGTTGAGATAACGGGTCTCGGTGAGGTGCCGAGCGCCGGAGACACCTTCAATGCGGTCGCTGACGAGAAGCTTGCAAGAGAGCTCGTTGAGCAGAGAAAGCAGGCAGCTAAGGAAGAGATGTTCGCACAGCACAGGAAGGTAACTCTTGACAATCTGTTCAGCCAGATCGAGGAGGGCGAGGTCAAGGAGCTCCCGATAATCGTAAAGGCAGATGTTCAGGGCTCGGTGGAGGCTGTAAGGCAGTCTCTCGAGAAGATCTCGAACGAAGAGGTCAGGGTAAAGGTCATTCACGGCGCTGTCGGTGCAGTATCGGAGAGCGACGTTATGCTGGCTAACGCTTCAAATGCTATCATCGTAGGCTTTAACGTAAGGCCTGACCCCGTTGCAAAGGCAAATGCTGAGCAGAACGGCGTTGACATCAGGCTTTACAGGATAATCTATGACGCTATCGAAGAGATAACGGACGCTATGAAGGGTATGCTCGCGCCTAAGTTCAGAGAGGTAGATACCGCAAGAGTTGAGGTAAGACAGGTATACAAGATATCGAATGTCGGCACCGTTGCAGGCTCCTACGTGCTTGACGGAAAGATCGGCAGGACAGACCTTATCAGGGTCGTTCGTGACGGTATCATCATTGCTGACGACAAGATGTCCAGCCTGAAGAGGTTCAAGGACGACGCCAAAGAGGTTGCAGCCGGCTTTGAGTGCGGCATAACTCTTGAAAAGTTCACCGACATCAAGGAAGGCGACATCTTTGAAGCATACGTAATGGAAGAATACAGAGATTGATGAATAGGTAATAGGTAATAGGTAATAGGGAATAGGTAATAGATACTATATTCTATCTTGAAATTAGAAGGAGTACGATATGGCTTCACACAAAGCAGGACGAATGTCCGAGGATATAAAGAGGATAATCTCGGGAATGATGAGAGATCTCAAGGACCCGAGGATCGCTGGCGGAGATATGCTCACGGTCGTCAGGTGTGACGTTGCGCGCGACGGCTCCTACTGCAAGGTTTATATTTCAAGCTTTGAGGGCTATGACAGGGCAAAACAGGCTGTCAAGGGGTTTGAGTCGGCCTCGGGATATATCAAAAGGGAGATATCAAACGTTCTGGGGCTAAGAAAATGCCCTGAGCTTAAATTCGTGGCTGATGACTCTATCGAGCATTCGGCCGAGATAAGCAGAAGGCTAAGAGAGCTTGTTCCCGAAAATGACAACGATGAGGAAGGAAGTGACAGCGATGACCTTTTCTGAGATAAACAGGATATTTGAAGAAAACGACAATTTTACTATCCTTACGCACAAGAGCCCGGACGGTGATACTCTCGGCTGCGGCTTCGCACTCTGCGAGTTTCTCAGAAGAATGGGCAAAAAGGCAAATGTGCTCAACTCAGAGGGCTTCCCCGACAGGTATAATTTTATCTATGAGGGCTACTATGAGCAGCAGTTCGAGGAGAAGTATGTTATCGCGGTGGATATCGCGGATACTATCCTTCTGGGACACAACCTTGAGCGCTATGCCAAGGAGGGTGCGATAGATCTCTGTATAGATCATCATATCTCGAACAAGCACTATGCAAAGCAGACCTATGTTGACCCCGATGCTTCTGCTGCCGCACTGATTATGTACAAGATATTCAAGGAGTCAGGCAGGCAGATAACAAAGCATATTGCAGAGTCTCTGTATACGGGTATCGCTACCGATACGGGCTGCTTCAAGTATGAGAACACCACCCCCGAGGCGCACAGGATAAGCGCTGAACTTATGGAGCTGGGGATAGATTTCACGACCATAAACAGAAAAATGTTCGATGTCAAGAGCAAGGCAAGGCTCAGGATAGAGCAGAGCGTTGCAAGGCATATGGAGTATTATTTCGACGACAGGTGCTCGCTGATAGTGCTCACCAAAGAGATGATGGAGGAGGCAGGCGTTGAGGCTTCCGAGTTTGAGGGGCTCGCATCGATACCTCTTAGCGTGGAGGGCGTGCTGATAGGCATAACGATAAAGCAGCGCCACGAGAACGTATACAAGATCTCGGTGAGAACTACCGAGGCGGTAGACGCTTCCGCCTTCTGCAAGAATTTCGGCGGCGGCGGACATATCCGTGCGGCAGGCTGCGAGATACACGCACCTCTTGCTGAGGTAAGAAGTATGCTGCTTATGCAGGCTGATAAGGAATTAAATGGCACAAAAGAATAATATAAGCGGAGTTCTGCCCGTTTATAAGCCTGAGGGCTGGACATCATTCGATGTGGTGGCAAAGCTGAGAAGCATAACGGGCATAAAGAAGATAGGCCACGGGGGAACTCTCGACCCGATGGCATCAGGTGTGCTGCCGGTGTTTCTTGGCAGGGCGGCAAGGGCCTGCGATATAATGCCCGATGACAGAAAGCACTACATAGCAGGCTTTCGGCTGGGTGAGACGACCGACACCCTCGACACCACCGGAAAGGTGACACAAAGCTGTGACAAAAAGGTGAGCCGTGAGGATATAGAGTCGGTGCTGGCTGAGTTTAAGGGAGATATTTTGCAGGTGCCGCCGATGTATTCGGCCATAAAGGTGAACGGCAGAAAGCTCTATGAGCTTGCCCGCGAGGGAAAAAGCGTAGAGCTTGAAGCGAGAGAGATAACCGTCGATGAGATAAAGCTGACGGAGTTTGACGAAAGAAAGCAGATGGGAGTGCTCGATATAAGCTGCCGCAAGGGCACATATGTGAGGGCTCTGATACGGGATATCGCGGTGAGATGCGGCACTCTCGGCGTTATGACGGCGCTGGAGAGGACGTTCTCGGGCGGGTTCTCGATCGATGAATGCTTCACGCTGGCTGAGGTATCCGAGGCGGTCTCGGACAGAGAGCTCAGAGACATACTTCTGCCTACGGACAAGATATTTGACCTTTATGAGGATATAAGGCTGGGTGCCAATGAAACAAGGCTCTACAAAAACGGAGTAAGGCTCAGGGCTGAGCAGTCAGGAAGGGAGCCTGATGACAGGCTTTACCGCGTATATGGGTTTGACGGCGAGTTTCTTGGTCTGGGCAGGTTCTTCGGGCAGGAGCTCGGCAATTACAAGAGCTTTTTTGAAGTATAGGATCAACGAGCGTTTAAAGGCTTCGGGGTGATGTTTTGATTATAATTGATGATAACAGCGGTATACCTCGCGGCAAGGAAACGGTCTGTGCTCTGGGGCTGTTTGACGGTGTTCACAAGGGGCACAGATACATCATAGATACTGCCGTGAGCGAAGCGAAAAAAGCAGGCAGGGCGTCGGCGGTGTTCTGCTTCAAGACGGACAGCGTGACCTCAAAGGGTCATGACGGACGGCTGGAGATGCTGCTTGATGATGAGCAGAAAAGAGAACGAATAGCCCTGGCCGGTGCCGACTATCTGTATTCGCCCGACTTTGAGGAGCTCAAGGGTATGCGCCCTGAGGAGTTCGTCAGGGATATTCTTTACGGGAAAATGGGCTGTACGGGAGCTGTCTGCGGCGAGGACTTTACCTTTGGCAGAGGTGCGGTCGGCAAGGCGGAGGATCTTGTGCGGCTGGGAGAGAAATATGGCATCAGCGTAACGGTGGCGCCCCCTCTCACCGAGGACGGAGTTACCATAAGCTCAACGCTGATAAGAAAGCTCATAAGGCAGGGAGAGATAAAAAAGGCAAATGAGCTCTTAGGCTACCGCTTCTGCTTTGAGCTGGAGGTCGAGCACGGCTTTCAGAGGGGCAGAACGTGGAATTTCCCGACGATAAATCAGTCTATCCCGAGGGGCAGGGTGCTGCCGAGGTTCGGGGTGTACTGTTCAAGGGTCAGCTTTGAGGGCAGAAGATATGACGCGGTCACCGACATAGGGCTGAAGCCTACGGTGAACGCAGAGCTTACAAGGCCGCTGGCCGAGACCTTCATACTGGATTATGAGGGGGATCTGTACGGGAAGAAGGTAAAGCTGGAGCTTTACGAATTTCTGCGTGCGGAGAAGCGCTTTGACAGCGTGGACGAGCTGAAAGCAGAGATACAGCGAAACACAATGCAGGCTCAGAAATATTTTCAGCAGAGCGGTGATCTGATATGATCAGAAACAAATGGATAAAGTATATTGTTTTTATCGCAGTACTGACAGGTATCTGGGTGCTTTATGAGATAATGTTCGCAGCGCTTTTCAAGCACACCGGATATGTGTTCGTTCTCAGAAGGGACGTGCTGGCGCCTGCGGCTGCGGCAGCAGCGGTCGGGTACTTCCTGTTTCTGAAAGACTGACTGAGGTAACGGAAAGGATGATAGCTTTGAATAAGGTAAGAACAAGGTTTGCACCGTCGCCGACGGGATATATGCACATAGGCAATCTGAGGACTGCCCTTTTTGCATATCTTATTGCTAAGAAAAACGGCGGAGATTTCATTTTAAGGATAGAAGATACCGATCAGGAGCGCTATGTTGAGGGCGCTGTAGATGTGATATATAACACTCTGAAGGACGTAGGCCTTAACTGGGACGAGGGCCCCGATATCGGCGGACCTGTGGGACCGTATGTGCAGTCCGAGAGAATGGGATTGTTCAAGGAGTATGCCGAGCAGCTCGTTAAAAAGGGCGAGGCTTATTACTGCTTCTGCGACAAGGAAAGGCTCGACAAGGTGAGAGCCCAGCAGGAGGCCAGGGGCATAACACCTATGTATGACAGGCACTGCCGTCATCTCTCTCAGGAGGAGACAGACAAAAACCTTGCCGAGGGCAAGCCCTATGTTATCAGGCAGGCTATCCCCGAGGGAGAGATAACCTTCCACGATGAGCTTTACGGAGATATCACCGTTGACTGTGCCGAGCTTGATGACCAGATCCTGATAAAGACGGACGGAATGCCGACATATAACTTCGCAAACGTGGTGGACGACCACCTTATGGGCATAACCCATGTGGTAAGAGGAAACGAGTATCTCGCATCTGCACCGAAGTATACGCTGCTCTACAAGGCATTCGGCTGGGACGAGCCCACCTATATCCATGTTGAGCATATAATGAAGGACAAGCAGCACAAGCTCTCAAAGCGTGACGGCGACGCTTCCTATCAGGATCTTATGGAGAAGGGCTATCTCAAAGAGGCAGTGATAAACTATATCGCACTGCTTGGCTGGGCGCCTAAGGGCGAGCAGGAGATATTCACTCTTGATGAGCTGATACAGGAGTTCGACATTCACGGGCTTTCAAAGTCACCGGCTATATTTGATCCGCTTAAGCTGAGAGCTATCAATGCAAAGTATATAAAGGCGCTGGCGCCTGAGAAGTTTGCTGAGTATGCGGTGCCTTATATCAGGCAGAGCATAAAGCGTGATGATATCGACCTTAACGAGGTGGCAGGGCTTTTGCAGGCAAGAACGGAGATCTTCACCGATATCCCTGAGATGGTAGACTTCTTCGATGAGCTGCCGGCTTATGAGAATGATCTATACACCCACAAGAAGATGAAGACAAACCCCGAGAATTCTCTTGAGTCACTCAAGGCAGTGCTCCCCGTGCTTGAAAAGCTCGATGACTGGAGCATGGACGGTGTTCATGAGGCGCTCTTCGGGCTGATAGGAGAGCTCGGTGTAAAGAACGGTATCATTCTGTGGCCGCTGAGGGTAGCACTCTCAGGCAAGCCGTCAACCCCGGGCGGAGCAGTTGAGCTTGCACACCTGCTGGGCAAGGAGGACTCCATAGCAAGAGTTAAGAAGGGTATTGAGCAGCTTTCATAAGGCTGTCACGGTGCTGTCACACGGCAGTATTACGATATATAATGGCAAATAATTCAACCTCTGGAAGGGAGGCAATTCCCGAAGCGGAATAAGAAAATGATAGAAGTTGTAAATCTTACTAAAAGATACGGAGACAAAAAGGCTGTCAACAACATCTCGTTCAAGGCTGAGGACGGTGAGGTGCTGGGCTTTCTGGGGCCTAACGGCGCAGGAAAATCTACCACGATGAATATACTTACAGGGTATATCTCCTGCACTGACGGCAAGGCTCTCATTGACGGGATAGATATTCTCGAGGATCCCGTCAAGGCGAAGAAGCTTATAGGCTATCTTCCCGAGATACCCCCGCTTTATGTGGATATGACCGTCAAGGAGTATCTGTATTTCATCTATGATCTGAAAAAGTGCAAGCTCCCGAAGATATCTCACCTTAAAGATATCTGCCAGCTTGTGAAGATCGAGAACGTTTATAACAGGATGATTAAGAACCTGTCAAAGGGCTACCGCCAGAGAGTAGGTCTTGCGCAGGCGCTCGTCGGCAACCCTAAGACCCTTATCCTTGATGAGCCTACAGTCGGCCTTGACCCGAACCAGATAATCGAGATAAGAACTCTTATCAAAAAGCTCGGAAAGAACCATACGGTCATTCTTTCCTCGCATATTCTTTCCGAGGTGCAGGCTGTCTGCGACAGGATAGTTGTAATTAACGAAGGAAAGATAGTTGCGAACGATACGGAGGAGAACCTATCTCAGAAGCTATCGAACGAGCATAAGCTCACCGCGAAGATAGAGGGCGAGACCGAGAAGGTGCTCAGGTCGATAAAGAGCATCAAGGGCGTTATGACGGCGGAGTGCATAATGCAGCATAAAAACGGCGTCGGCACCTACAGCATTGAGGCAAGTGAGAAGACCGATATAAGAAAAGAGCTTTTCACGAGGATAGCCAAAAACGGCTGGTACCTGCTGGAGCTCAAAACGAGTGAGCTGTCTCTTGAGGATATATTCCTCAAGCTTACTATGGGTGAGCACGTTGACCTCACCGGAAGCGATGATGAAGAGGAGGCTGAGGACTGATGGGAGCTATATTCCGCAGAGAGGTAAGGTCTTATTTCACCTCGCCTATCGGATACATATTTCTGGCTGCATTCTATGCCTATACGGGCATAATGTTTTCAAGCTACAGTCTGGAGAGCGGCTACACCAAGCTTGATTCGCTCTTCGGCTCTCTTCTGATAATAATAGTGGTGCTCGTTCCTATCCTTACGATGAGGACGATCTCCGAGGAAAAGCGCTCAAAGACGGATCAGTGCCTGCTGACGGCGCCTGTAGGGCTCGGCTCTATAGTTGTCGGAAAGTTTCTTGCGGCATTTCTGATCTATCTGCTGGCAGTGTCTATCACTGTAGTGCTGGCAGTTGTGGTGTCGGTATACGGCAGCCCCGACTGGAACGTTGTTGTCGGCAACATAGTGGCGCTGGCGCTTGTGGGCGGAGCTTATATCTCTATCGGGATACTCTGCTCGTCGTTCACAGAAAATCAGGTGGTGGCTGCAGTGGCGAGCTTTATCGCGCTGCTGCTGTGCTCGTTCCTTTCGACCATTGCGAATATCCTTCCGTTTGAGTGGCTGCAGGCTGCCTGCGGAAAGATCTCGTTCGGCGAGAGATATTACTCCTTTACCTACGGAGTGTTTGATTTTTCAAATGTCGTGTTCTTTATAAGCGCGGTCGCAGTATTCCTGTTCCTTACGGTCAGGGTGCTGGAGAGAAGACGCTGGTCATGATATCTGAAAGAGAGACTGTCGAGAAAAGGAGGTAATTCCCGCGAGGGAAAGAGATATGGATACTAACGAGAATAACGAAAGAGTCTCCGTTTCAAACGAAGAGCTGCTGGCCGGCGTCATCGAAAGCGAGAAGAAGGCAAAGCAGGAGGAAAACACGGAGAACAGCGATAAAAAGAAGAAAAAAGATAAAAACAAGACCAAAGAGGTCAGGGGCACGGCAAAGAAGCTCAAGCACGGAACTATGGCAACGGTGCTCACCTGCGTGTTTATAGCGCTGGTGGTGCTGGTGAACGTAGTCACCACGATGATCTTTGACAGATACCCTATATCCATCGACCTTACACAGAACAAGATATATTCCGTTACCGATAAGACGGAGAAGTATGTCAAGAGCATCGACACTGATGTGCTTGTGACGGTGTTTGCCGATGAGGAGACATTTGAGGGCTACAATTCCTACACCAAGCAGGCCTCTGAGCTTATTAAAAACTATTCAAAGCTCAATCATCACATAACCTACAGATTCGTGGATATCGACTCTAATCCCGAGATCACCAAGGATTATGAGACTACGCCCACACAGTTTGAGATATACTTCGAGACCAAGGCTGATGCTGACGGCAAGGAGATCAAAAGGGTAAAGTCTGTCGGAATGATAGACCTTGTTAAGTTCAAAGACGATTTCCTGTCACAGATAACCGAATCGGGAATGACTCTTGAGCTGGCTGTTCAGCAGTACGGCGGAGAGCTCAACTTCCTCTACTATTTCGGAGCATATGTTGAGTCATCAAACGCGGAGCAGGCATTCACCTCTGCACTGATGACGGTGACCGACCCGAACCCCGTCTATGTGACATTAGTGACGGGCAGCAACGAGCTTACGGCACTTACGTATTTCCAGTCGCTGCTGGCGGCTAACGGATATGATGTGAATTCTATAGACATCACCTCGCAGGATATCCCCGAGGAGACTGACGTTATAGTTATCCCGGCGCCTAGAGCAGACTATACACCCGAGGACGTTGAGAAGCTCAGCGCATTTCTCAATAACGACGGCAATTTAGGCAAGCAGATGATCTATGTTGCCTCCTATGGTCAGGAAGAGACCCCGAACCTTGATGAGTTCCTTGCCGAATACGGTATATCGGTAGGTGAGGGCGTTATCTGTGAGAAGGACGCTGCAAGATACTATAATGAGCCCTGCACAACGCTGGTAGATGTTGTGTCTGAAAACTTCACTCAGGACGTTCAGTCGGACGACCCTAAGATAATGTCTACCCTTTGCAGACCTGTTAATGTGCTGTTCGATGAGCAGGGAATGAACGTCTGCGAAGCGTACCTGACATCGACTTCTTCCGCATATACGGCTCAGATCTCGGTCTCTACGACGACTGGAGAGATAGCTGTCGGCGATGCGCTTTCCAAGGGCGCACAGAACTATGCGGCAATGGGCTCAAAGGCTAAGTTTACAGACGATAACGATACGGTATATTCAAACGTGCTGGTGCTCGGTTCAGAGGCTCTCCTTTCAGACTACTACCTGCAGTTCAACAGGTATCAGAATGCGGAGTACTTCGTGAGCGTTCTGAACGGAATGACCGGCAAGACCACGATAGAGGGCCTTACCATTCAGCCGAAGTCGATAACCGGCAATGCCTTCGATATAAACGAGAGCCAGAAATCAAGACTGAAATGGACATTCTGTCTGATAGTTCCGGCCTGCGTTCTGATAGTCGGTATAATAGTCTGGGTAAGAAGAAAGAACAGATGACCTTTACCTGAAAAAAGAGTGGTGACAGATACAGAATGAATTCAAAAGTACAAGGCATAATCGTGCTGGGAGTGTGCGCTGCCTGCCTTGGCGGAGTGGCAGTGTTCCTGTCGAAAACTCAGCCTGCGGACAAGGCTGACAGCTCCTCCTCATCACAGGCGGCTAAGGTAAATCCAGAGCCCGATGAGAGCGTTGTGATACTGACAAGGTGCGCCGACGATATCGCTTCGGTGGGCGTTAAGAATGAGTTCGGAGAGTTTGCGGTAGAGAAGCCTGCCTCGGGAAAAACGAACTGGGTCATAGAGGATCTGGTGTCGGTCTCTCAGGATTTTACGGCGGAGCAGTCAATGGTGAATAACCTTGATGAGTTCGAGGCTAAAAAAACTGCCGAAGAGAACGTAACGGACTTTGCAAAATACGGCCTTGACGATCCTCAGACGGTCATCACCGTCACCTATACAGACGGTGAGGTCAAGACTATGAGCATCGGTGACGAGGCGCCTGATGCGCGCTATGCCTACGCAAGGATAGATGAAGAGGACACCGTTTACATGGTGTATCAGAGAAAGCTCACGTATTACACCGGCAAGGTGACTGACTATGTGAACCTTACTATGATAGACAAGCCTGCCGATGATGACTGGCCTGATTACGGAGTGCTCACGGTCATGAGAAAAGACCTTGACTATGATATGAAGTTTGAAAACGACACCAGCACCCTTGCCGGCGGCATATCAAGTCAGGTAATGACGGAGCCCGTGTTCTCATACCTTAACATAACGAACTCTACAGATACTACCCACGGAATGTGGGGGCTGACGGCTTCGGAGTGTGTGCTCATAGAGCCTTCCGAGGAGGACTTCAGGAGCTACGGTATCGATGACCCTTACTGTGAGGTAACGCTCACCGGTGATGGGTATGACTACGACCTGAAAATAGGCAATGCCGTGTATGAGCAGGACGAGGACGGAAACAATACCGATAATGTGGTGTCGTATTACTGCTATGTTACCGGCAGCAAGGGCAGAGAATGCATCTACAGCGTTGCTGCGGCAAGCCTGCCGTGGGCATCGATCAAGGCTGAGGACGTTATCTCCAGCCTGATGACGACGAACTATATCTATGACCTTGACAGCATCGAAGTCAGGACTGAGGACAAGACCTATGCCTTTGAGGTAGAGAGCAACGGCTCTTCCACCGAGGAGCTGCCCGATGACGCTAACCCCGAGGTAACAAAGGTAACGCTTGACGGCAAAGAGCTCGATGTTGAGAACTTCAAGAGCTACTACCTGTACATCATGGGCTGCCCGACAGACGAGATCTGCTTTGAGGAGCCGAGCGGCGACAGCGTGCTTACCGTTACGATGAACAAAAAGGCCGGCGGCGAGGACGTTATGGAGTTCTACAAGGATTCCTCAAGGAGATACATCGTCAAGCTCAACGGCGTGCCCTCATACAGGATATCGAGCAGCTGGTTCGATCTGTGCCTGAAGAACACAGAGGCAGCAGCCGCGGACGGAAAGATACAGGATACGTATTAAGACAAATTTCGCGCACGGGACGTGCTAAACTAAAAGAGCTGTCCGCCTGAGGGCAGCAAATAATGAACGGAGGAGAAATCATGGCAGAAAAGAAAGCATTTTTTACTTACAAGGGACTTCCGCTCGTCAGGAAGGGAAACCAGCTTTTCTTCGGACATATGTACGATGAGTTCGTAGT
>CACXFU010000150.1 GCA_902767035.1 uncultured Ruminococcus sp. | reverse complement strand
AGCATCGCCCGCAGGAATTATCTCTGCGGGCGATGTGCCGTTTATTATTTATTCCTCTGAATCCTGCAGGGCATCATAGCCCTCTTCTCCTGTTCTTACCTTTACAACGTTCTCAACATCGTAGATAAATATCTTTCCGTCACCGTAATGACCCGTGTAAAGAGCCTTCTTCGCTGTTTCAACTATGCTCCTTACAGGTATCTTGCTCACCACGATGTCTACCTGTACCTTAGGCATAAGATTGATCTCTACCGGAACGCCTCTGTAGTATTCGGGCTTGCCCTTCTGATTTCCGAAGCCCATAACATGAGATACGGTCATACCCGTGATGCCAAGCTTTGTCATAGCGTTTTTCAGCCTGTCGAGCTTAGCCTCCTTGCATACGATCTCTATCTTGGTGATCTTCGGAGCTCCGTCAGATACAAGGCTGTCGAGCTTCTTTACCGGAACGGCCTCAGCCTCGGGAGTATCTCCCTCAACTACAGTAACATCGCTGTACTCTTCGTAAGTTGTATACTTATGTACAGCAGGCATAAAGTCAGGGTATGCGCTGGGCAGACCGTGCTCGGAGATATCCAGACCGAGTATCTCGTCCTCGGCAGAGGTGCGCAGGCCGTTAGTGTGCTTGATGATAAAGAAAGTGATTATCATCATAACTGCCGCATAAGCTGCAACGCTGCCGAAGCCTGCAAGCTGCAGACCGAGCTGCTTGAAGCTGCCTGTGTAGAAAAGTCCCTTCAGTCCTGCGGGAGCGTCAGGGTTAGCAAGCAGACCAACTGCTATAGTTCCCCAGATACCGTTTGCCATGTGAACGCCTACGGCACCTACAGGGTCGTCAATGTGGAACTTGAGGTCGATCAACTCAACTATCCAAACTACCAGCAGACCCGATACCAGACCTACCACAGCCGCACCGATGCCGTCAAGAGCATCAGTTCCTGCAGTAACGCCTACAAGACCTGCCAGAGATGCGTTCAGACACATCGAAACATCGGGCTTACCGTTTCTTATCCATGTGTAGATCATTGTAGTTACAGTTGCTACCGATGGTGCGATAGTAGTCGTCAGGAAGATCGATGCAAGCTCTGACGGGCTTGTTGCGGCAGCGCCGTTGAAGCCGTACCAGCCAAGCCACAGAATGAACACGCCTAGAGCTCCAAGAGTTATCGAGTGACCGGGGATAGCGTTTACCTTGATGACCTTGCCGTCCTTGTCACGCTCATATTTGCCGAGACGCGGACCGACAAAGATCGCACCGATCAGTGCTGCGATACCGCCGACCATATGGATAGCACATGAACCTGCATAGTCATGGAAGCCGATCTGAGAGAGCCAGCCGCCGCCCCAGATCCAATGAGCCTCTATCGGGTAAACGATGAGTGAAATTATACCCGAGTAGATACAATAGCTGGAGAATTTCGTTCTGCCTGCCATTGAGCCCGATACGATCGTTGCGGTAGTTGCACAGAACACGAGATTGAATACAAATTTAGATGCACTCGTGAAGCTTCCGTCCGAGGGGCTTGCGATAAACGCCTTGAAATCAGAAAACATATCCAAATTCGGTATGCCTATCAGCCCGAAGAGAGTGTCCTCTCCCATCATAAGAGTATAGCCCAGCAGTGAGAACACTACCGTACCTATACAAAAGTCCATCAGATTTTTCATAATGATGTTTCCGGCATTCTTTGCACGGGTGAAGCCTGTCTCCACCATCGCAAACCCTGCCTGCATCCAGAAAACCAGCGCAGCTCCTATCAGGAACCAAAATTCAACTGTCATATAAATTCCTTCTTTCCTTTAATTGATCATTTATGCTCACTTAGCCCCGATCATAACGACCGCCTCCGTTTCAATAAAAAAAGCCCCCGGATATCTCCCGCGGGCTTCATTGCTCAATAAGTATGGAAATAAAAACAGGCAGGAGCTTTAAGCTTCCTTGCCTGTTATCAGCATTATACACCGCCCCGGGCGGATTGTCAAGCGTTTTTGTGAAATTCTGCAATTATTCATCATCATTCCTGCAAATTTCGAGATATTTTTAGTAATTTCAGCCTAATTATGAAATTTTATGCAATTTGTCCTGCAAAATCAAATTTTACTGCAAAGCTTTCTCCTCTGACGGCAAACTTCCGCCGTCCGGACGAAAAGCAGCCTATAAATTTCCGACATTTGCCGTCAAAGTGGCGTATGTAGGCGGTTTGTTAATATTTTATTCATTGACTTTCATTCGCCGTTGTGCTAGATTTTAATCAGGCGATGGGGCTGTTCTACCAAGGGTGGAACAGCTCTATTTTTATTTCTCGGAGGTGAGAGCGTGCAGTACAGAGTCATGGTCGTGGACAATTCAAACTATGATCTCAGGCATTACAGCAGCATGACCGTATTCACGGAATGCGGCTTTGAGATGTGCGCTCATACTTCGGAACCGGCGAAGGCTGTAAGCGCAGCTGCAGATGACAAATGCGATATGCTTTTGTGCATAAACCGCCCCACCGCCGTTATCGCGGCAGATCTTCTGAAGCGCTCCGCAAAGGCAGGGCTGCACGTGCCGACGGTCGTGATAAGCCGTGTGAACGCAGCCAACGATATGCGCGAATGCTTTCTTCTCGGGGCTGTGGATTATCTTATCGAACCGGTAATGGACGAGGATATCCGCTCGGCGCTCGGAAGAGCTCAGAAGGCTATAGGAAAAAGGATAATGAGTGCCGAATATGACAAGGCAATGGAGAAGGCTCTCTCGGCTATCCCTGTCACTCAGGCAAATCAGGCCTTTCTCGAAAAGCTGCGTGCACTTCTAATAAAGACGCAGGGTGCCGCACTTACCGTTGAAGCCGCAGCCGATCATTTCGGTTTCAATCCCGATTATTTCGGGCGCTATTTCAAGCAGCGTGCAGGCGTTCCCTTCAGCGAGTTCTACAAAAAGCTCGCAATGGATTACGGCGGGCTGCTGCTCGCATCGGGGCACTATAAGGTGCACGAAGTCAGCGAGCTGCTCGGCTTCGCATCGCCCGACTATTTCACCAGAGTTTTCAAGAAGGTGACGGGAGAACTTCCCTCAAGCTTCAAGAAATAAATGACCGCGCAGGCGCCGGATGACTTGTCTTGCGGCAGCGGATTTTGGTATGCACTTGTCCATCGACAGCTTCTGAAGGTATTTATGAGCCTGCTCTTCGGTCATATCACACCGGCTGATAAGGAGCGCCTTGGCCTCTTCGATCAGCTCTCTGTCCGCAGTCTTTACAGACATCAACGATCACTCTCCTTTTAATGACAATTATAAAAATGCGCTCGCTTCTTGTCAATCGGGAGAAACAGGAAATGTCTGAAATTTAACGGAAAAGCTAGGAAAATAAACGCAGCGCCGACATTGACCTTTCATACATTTGTGCGGTATGATTTTAATGTGAGCGCTAATGCATTACAGGAGGATCAGCTTATGTCTTATGTTGATGAAATTATCGAACAGGTGATAGAGAAGAACCCTGCCGAGCCTGAGTTCCACCAGGCAGTAAGAGAGGTTCTCGATTCGATCAGACCTGTTGTTGACGCAAATGAAGAAAAATTCAGAAGAGATGCTCTTCTTGAAAGACTTGTAAACCCTGAAAGGCAGATCAAGTTCCGTGTTCCGTGGATCGACGATCAGGGCAACGCTCATGTGAACACCGGCTACAGAGTTCAGTTCAACTCTGCTATCGGCCCCTACAAGGGCGGTCTCAGACTTCACCCCTCGGTAAATCTGGGCATCATCAAGTTCCTTGGCTTCGAGCAGATATTCAAGAACAGCCTTACCGGACTTCCGATCGGCGGAGGAAAGGGCGGTTCCGACTTTGACCCCAAGGGCAAGTCTGACAGAGAGATCATGAACTTCTGCCAGAGCTTTATGACTGAGCTCTGCAAATATATCGGCGCTGACACCGACGTTCCCGCAGGCGACATCGGAACAGGAGGACGCGAGATCGGCTATATGTTCGGCCAGTACAAGAGGATAAGAGGCCTTTTTGAGGGCGTTCTTACCGGAAAGGGCCTTACCTTCGGCGGATCTCTTGCAAGGACAGAGGCTACCGGCTACGGACTTCTTTACCTGACTGATGAGCTTCTCAGGAGCCATACATATTCTATGGAGGGCAAGACCGTTGTTGTTTCCGGTGCCGGAAACGTTGCGATCTATGCTATTGAAAAGGCAACTCAGCTCGGTGCAAAACCTGTTACCTGCTCGGATTCCACAGGCTGGGTATATGACCCCGACGGCATTGACGTTGCAGCTCTCAAGGAGATCAAAGAGGTCAAGAGAGCAAGACTTACAGAATACAAAAACTACAGACCCAATTCAGAGTATCATGAGGGACGCGGCGTTTGGCAGATCAAGTGCGATATCGCTCTTCCCTGTGCTACACAGAACGAGCTTGACATCGAGGATGCTAAGCAGCTCGTTGCAAACGGCGTCATCGCAGTATGCGAGGGTGCGAATATGCCTACCACAGAAGAGGCTACAAAGTATCTTCAGGATAACGGTGTGTTCTTCGTTCCCGGCAAGGCTGCAAACGCAGGCGGCGTAGCTACATCTGCTCTTGAGATGTCACAGAACAGCGAGAGAAGAAGCTGGACCTTCGAGGAAGTAGATTCCTCACTCAAGAAGATCATGGAGAACCTCTATCACAACATTGACAATGCTGCAAAGAAGTACGGCTTCGAGGGCAACTATGTTGCAGGAGCTAACCTTGCAGGCTTTGAAAAGGTTCTTGACGCAATGAATGCTCAGGGCATAGTATAAGGGTGAGAAAAATGGATAAGGATATTAATAACGGCTTTATCCCCGTTTGCCCTGTTGAGGTCAAGCATCCTGAAATGCTTCTGACCCTCCCGGAGAGGGACAGAAGACTCGACACGCCGACCTCATGCGAATACTGCGAGAATACTGAAGCCTTCGACTAAAAAATAACATAAAACATCGCAGTACCGTACCTGTCGACCCGGGGCGGTACTGTGGTGTTTATTGTGATTTAAAGGAAATAAATCTAAGTAAGGAGTAATGTGATGAAAACAATACTGGTGTGCAAGGAGACCGACCCCCGCGAAACAAGGGTCGCGCTCGTGCCTGACGATGTCAAGCGCCTCACGGCTATGGGCTATGAGATAAGCGTGGTCAGCTCTGCTGGTGTGAAGAGCGGCTTTGATGACGCAGCATACGAAAAAGCAGGTGCAAAGCTCGTCTCCTCAAACGAAGAGGGCTATAAGGGCAGCGAGATAGTGCTGCGTATAATGAAGCCCGAAAGTATCAAGGGGATCGAGAGCGGCACCCTTCACCTGAGCTATCTTGATCCGTTCAACGAGAAGGAGCTGCTGGGTGAAATGGCGTCGGCAGGGATACAGGCAGTGTCTCTTGAAATGATCCCGAGAACTACCCTCGCCCAGAAGATGGACGTTCAGTCCTCTCAGACCTCACTGGCAGGTTATGTCGCAGTCGTAAACGCTGCCGCAAAGCTTCCGAAGATACTGCCGATGATGGTGACCCCTTCTGGAACTATCAACCCTGCAAGAGTGTTCATTATCGGCGTCGGCGTTGCAGGCCTTCAGGCTATAGCGACTGCAAAGAGACTTGGCGCCAGAGTCGATGCGTTCGATACCCGCCCCGTTGTTGAGGAGCAGGTAAAGTCTCTGGGTGCAAGCTTTGTGAAGATAGACCTCGGTGAGATGGGTCAGACAGATCAGGGCTACGCAAAGGAGCTCACTCCCGAGCAGATAGCAAAGCAGCAGGAAGCACAGGCTAAGGTCTGTGAGAGATCGAACATCGTTATCACTACCGCTAAGGTGTTCGGAAGAAAGGCCCCCGTGCTTATCAAGAAGGACGTTCTCGACCGTATGCAGCCGGGCTCTGTAGTTGTGGATATGGCTGTATCTACCGGAGGAAATGTCGAGGGCTCAAAGCTTTTTGAAAACATCGTCACCGAAAACGGCGTTACGATAATGTCAGGCGATCTGCTCGAAAGACAGGTGCCCTATGACGCGTCAAAGATGCTCTCAGGCAACTTTACCGCTTTCCTGTCACACTTCTACGACAAGGAGAAAAAAGAGCTTGAGGTAAACCTCTCAGACGAGATAATGAAGGGCTGCCTGCTCACTCAGGGCGGCGCAATAATACACGAAAGATTCAAGTGATCGGAGGAAAGAAAATGGCAATAGGTGAAATTCTTCTGCTGGTTTTCGTATTCGTTATCGCAGGCTTTCTGGGAGTGGAGCTTATTTCAAAGGTCCCCTCACAGCTGCACACACCGCTCATGTCGGGTACGAATGCGATCTCGGGCATTACCATAGTTGGTGCGATAAGTGCAACGGCAGTCGCTCTGCACACTGAGGGCATGGTGAGCAATATCTGCGGCTTTGCTGCTATAGTGCTTGCTGCGATAAACGTTATAGGCGGATATCTTGTAACGGACAGAATGCTCGGAATGTTCAAGAAAAAGGGGGATAAAAAGTGAGCTGGGAAAATATAAGCACCGTCCTGACGACGATCCTTTACATGGTCTCGGCGGTGCTCTTTATCCGTGGAATAAAGCTTCTCGGAAAGGCAGACACAGCTAGGCGCGGAAACCTTATGTCGTCCGTCGGAATGCTGATCGCTGTGGTCACGGTTTTGCTTGAGAAGAACGTTACCGATACCCTCACAGAGGGACCTGCAAAAAACGCCTATATCTGGGCGATAGCTGCTATAGTGCTCGGCGGCGTTATCGGTGCCGTATGGGCTAAAAAGGTCGAGATGACCGGAATGCCTCAGCTCGTTGCTCTTTTCAACGGCTTCGGCGGTCTGTCGTCTCTGCTGGTGGCACTTACACAGTATATGACTGACAAGAAGATCAATGTGTTCTCATCAGCAGCACTTGGTCTCACGATCGCGATAGGTGCTATCGCGTTCACAGGCTCTGTTGTAGCCTGGGGCAAGCTTTCGGGCAAAATGTTCAAGAAGAACATTACCATTCCCGGGAAGAACGTTATCAACGCTATTCTTGCTATAGTAGGTCTGGGCGGAGTATGTCTCTATTCGCTCTCGATCGCTGATGTGGTCTCCGAAAGTGTCGGAGATATCGGCATCATCATCGTAACAGCCGCTTATCTGATACTCGGTCTCACAATGGTCATCGCTATCGGCGGCGGAGATATGCCCGTTATCATTTCACTGCTCAACGCCTTTTCAGGCCTTGCAGCAGCGTTCGCCGGCCTTTCCATCTCGAACTCGGTTCTCGTTGTTTCGGGTTGTCTGGTAGGCACCTCGGGTCTTATCCTCACGCTTATCATGTGCAAGGCTATGAACAGAAAGCTTACGGCGCTGCTGTTCTCCTCGTTCGGTGCAAGCGCCAAAAAGGGTGCCGCAGGAGATGCCAAGGAGCCTGTATCCATGTCCGTTGAGGACGCATACCTTATCCTTGAGGCTGCAAGCTCTGTGGTGTTCATTCCTGGTTACGGAATGGCTGTCGCACAGGCACAGCACGCAGTCAAGGAGCTCTGTGACAAGCTGGAAGAGAACGGTGCTGAGGTAAGCTTCGCTATCCACCCCGTTGCCGGAAGAATGCCCGGTCATATGAACGTGCTGCTCGCTGAGGCAAACGTTCCTTATGAGCAGCTAAAAACGGCAGACGAGATGAACCCGCAGATGTCAAACACTGACGTTGCTATCGTCATCGGTGCAAACGACGTTGTAAACCCGTCAGCTATAGATGATGAGACCTCACCTCTCTACGGAATGCCCATAATCAACGCATTTGAGGCAAGAACGGTATTCGTTCTGAAAAGAGGTAAGGGAACGGGCTTCTCAGGAGTTGAGAATCCTCTCTTCACGAATGACAATACCGTAATGATCTATGGTGATGCAAAGCAGACAGTTTCATCACTGGT
>CACXFU010000149.1 GCA_902767035.1 uncultured Ruminococcus sp. | reverse complement strand
TCCACAAAGCTCTTGACACCTCTGCCGTCGGCAAGCCCGTGGTGGAAGGATACGAAGATGCTCTTTCCGTGATGTGTCACACCGATCAGATAGTAGTTATTCTCCTCACCGCCCAAAGGGATAAGCTCCTCGCTCTCGTGTACCTCTATGGGAAGATCATTCTCTACCGCATAAAAATCACCTTCGTGCTCCTCATATCTTACCTTGAAATAAGGGTAGCGTTCTATTGCGAGAGCAAGCGCTGATTCCAGAGCACTGTGTTCCACATCGTCAGTCATCCTGATCTCATAGACCTCGCTGGGGAGTCCGTTTTTTCTGTAAAGATAGGGCTGACCTGCTCTTACCTTTTCCGCTGTCATTGTATTGCTCATAATTTATTCCTCGCTTTCGTTTTGCTGGTGTTTTTTTCTATGTCTGTATGATACCGCCTGAACGTTTAAGTAATGTTTCAGAAATGTTTGAGAAATGTTAAAATGAAGCTTATAATGCGTATTTGCGCATATAAAAAAAGTACGGTTGAAGATCCGGTTGATCTCACAGGAAAAACATGATGATATTATTTCAACACCGTTACGATAATAACAGACAGCACCTCATAAATAAGAAAAACTTATCATATACCCCCGAAATGCAGATTGATTTATTCCGAAATCCGTGATATAATGAGATCACCAAATAAAAACACGGAGGTAATCACTATGGCTAATATTCTTATCGTATACTACTCCCGCAAGGGCGAGAATTACTGGAACGGCGGACTTAAAACAATTTCAAAGGGCAACACCGAACGTGTCGCTGAGTTTATTCGTGATGCTGTCGGCGGCGATCTGTTCGAGGTAGATACCGTCAAGCCCTATTCCGAGAGCTATATGACCTGTATCGAGGAAGCAAAGGCAGAGCTTCGTGCAAAGGCTCGTCCCGAGATCAAGGCTTACCCCGATAACTTTGAGGACTACGACACGATCTTTGTGGGCTACCCCAACTGGTGGGGCACTATGCCGATGTGTATGTTCACCCTGCTTGAAAAGTATGACCTCACAGGCAAGACGATCATTCCGTTCTGCACCAACGAAGGCAGCGGTATGGGCGGCAGCGAGCGTGACCTGAAAGATCTCTGTAAGGGTGCGACTGTAAAGGCCGGTCTTTCCGTTCACGGCGCAGAGGCTGCACAGAGCGAGAGCAAGGTCGCTGCATGGGCTAAGAAAAGCATATGAGTGATAAGGATAAGATCATACAGCTCTACAAAGAGATGTATACTGCCATGATAAACAAAGACAGAGCCGAGCTTGAACGTGTCCACGATGACAGCTTTGTGCTTGTTCACATGACGGGTATGCGGCAGCCGAAGGACGTGTATATAAATTCTATCATGGACGGTACGCTGAACTACTATTCCGCAAGTCACGAGGATATGCAGGTGGAAGTAAACGGCGATACCGCTGTTCTCACAGGCAGAAGCCGTGTCAATGCGGCAGTGTTCGGCGGAGGAAAGCACACCTGGCGGCTGCAGCTTCGGTTTCAGCTTGTAAAAAAAGACAGCGAGTGGTATTTCACACTTGCATCGGCTTCGACTTATTGAGGTGACCTATGCTTAAACAGATCAGATACTTCCAGTCAGTGGTGCGGCTTGGCAGCTTTACCGCCGCAGCCGAAGAGCATTTTATCTCGCAGTCGGCTATCTCTCAGCAGATAAAGGCGCTTGAGGACGAGCTTGGTGTCGCGCTGCTTGAACGAAAAAAGCGCAGCTTCACTCTCACAGCGGCAGGTGAATTTTTCTACAAGAAAAGCCTTGTGCTGGTGGCGGATTATGATAACATCGTCCGTGAGCTGCAAAAGGTCTCTGGGGTGAGCGGAGAGCTTCTGCGAGTGGGGCTCTTGAAAGGCTACAGCGGAAAGGAATTTAATGGCGCTGTTTCTGAGTTTACGGTAAAATTCCCCGATGTGACGGTAGAGGTCACACACGGCAATCATGATGCGCTGTATGCACTTTTGCGAAACGGTGACCTTGACATAGTTCTCAACGACCAGCGCCGTGCGTTTTCTGACGAGTATATCAACATCGTGCTTGACATTCGTGAATATTATGCGGAAATATCATCTAACAGCCCGATAGCACAGCTTGATGAGGTCGAGATCACAGACCTTAAAAACACGCCGCTGATACTTCTTTCCACCCCCGATCAACAGGAAACGGAGCGCAGCTTTTATCTGAACGATCTCGGCTTTCAGAGCGATATATATTTCACAGAATATATCGACGATGCGCTGATGCAGGTCATTCAGGGAAAGGGCTTTATGCCTATCGAGGGCAGCGGTGACACGGTGCAGACCACCACAAAAGCAGTACGTCTTCTGAGAAGCGGCAAGCCGATCATAAGGCGCTACTGTACGTTTATAAAGGCTGATAATCCCTCTAAGCATACGGGAGAATTTATTGAGATATTGAAAAACCAGTTCTGAGGATCAAACGAATAAGGAGAGGTGTATATGAAAAGCAAGATAGCAATTGTCATATCTGCACTGTTTGTTGCTCTCACCATGACCGCCTGCGGCTCTTCCGAGCCTGCCGATGCGCCAAGCGTCGCCGACAGCGACAAGAGCATAGTGCAGGAAAAGCTGAACAAGAAACAAACAAAGACGCAAGCTTCGGAGGTAGAAGAGCCTGCCGAAACTGAGGCTCCTGAGGCCGATGAAGCTGCCCCTGAAACAACTCCGGCAGAGACAGAAGCAGCTCAGCCCGAGACCGATGATACCGGCACCAATATCCTTGTGGCATACTTCTCCCGTGCGGATGAGAACTACAACGTCGGCACGATAGAAAAGGGCAATACTCAGGTCGTTGCAGAGTATATCGCTGACGAGGTAGGCGCTGACAGCTTCCATATCGAGACTGTAACGCCATATCCTACGGGTTATGACGAGTGCTGCGACGTTGCTAAGGAAGAGCAGGAAAACGGCGCCCGTCCCGGGATAAGCGGCTCAGTTGACAATATGGAGCAGTACGACATCGTGTTCCTCGGCTATCCTATATGGTGGGGAGATCTGCCAATGGCGGTATACACCTTTATGGAGAGCTATGACTGGTCGGATAAGGTAGTTATCCCGTTCTGCACCCATGAGGGCAGCGGACTTTCGGGAACTGACAGCAGTATCGCAAGCGTAACAGGCGCACAGGTGCTGACGGCGATCGATATGCGCGGAAGCACTGCGCAGGAGCTGAATGACGACACAAAACAGGCCGTCCGCACATGGCTTGAAGATCTTGGATTCTGATAATTCCCACGAAAAGCGTAAACAGCTATTGAAGCTGCCGGAAGAATAGTCAATTATAAGTTTTCTTAAAAACCACTAGGTCGTGACAGTTCAGCTTTGCATAGTTATCATCATACTTGCTATAGTCATTTTGTGCTGATCTTTATGCGTGCCTACCCCGTTTTCGGCGGCAGACTATCACGAGCGCTGGTGGAGATAATATGAGTAAAGGAGATTTTAGTATGAGCGAAAAAATAGTACAGACAGCAGGCAGAGACCAGCTGGGAGAGTTTGCTCCGATGTTTGCACACCTGAACGACGATGTGCTGTTCGGAGAGGTATGGAACGAACAGGCGATCGACGTAAAGACCAAGTGCATAATCACTGTGGTGTCCCTTATGGCTTCGGGGATAACTGACAGCTCACTTGCTTATCATTTGCAGAACGCAAAAGCGCACGGCGTTACCAAAGACGAGATAGCCGCTATCATCACCCACGCGACAATGTACGTCGGCTGGCCAAAGGGCTGGGCGGTGTTCAGGCTTGCAAAGGATATCTGGAACGAAGAAGCTCCTGCCCTCACTGACAAGGACAGGTATCAGAACGAGATCTTCTTCCCTATCGGCGAGCCCAACCCCTACGGCGATTTCTTTGTAGGGCAGAGCTATCTTGCGCCGCTGTCTACTGCGCAGGTACCTGTTTTCAATGTCACCTTTGAGCCTGCCTGCCGCAACAACTGGCACATACACCACGCAAAGAGCGGCGGCGGCCAGATGCTGATCTGTGTGGGCGGCAGAGGTTATTACCAGGAGTGGGGCAAGGAGGCTGCCCAACTTACCCCCGGCAGTATCATCAATATCCCTGCCGAGGTAAAGCACTGGCACGGTGCCGCACCTGACAGCTGGTTCTCACACCTTGCGCTTGAGATCCCCGGTGAGGACGGCAGGACCGAGTGGTGTGAGCCTGTTTCCGATGAGGATTACGGTAAGCTGAAATAAGGTGAAGATCGGGATTTGCCGGGGCAGAGCCGTTGAAGAAGCAACTGGTTTCCTTGCTCCATAACGATCACAGAAATGATAAACGGCTGATGCAGTTTCACATCAGCCGTTTTTTCTCTGCTATTTACGCCCTATGACCAGATACAGGTTATCTTTTTTGCTAATCGTAGCGTCACAAAAGCCTGCTGCTTCTAAGGCTGTCTCTATCTCCTCTTTTCTGTCTATCACAAGCTCCAGCGCCTCCTTGGGAGCGGACGAAAACAGTCTCTTATCCTTGATAAACACCACCGCCGAGATCAGCACCAGCGTGATCGCTGCGCAAAATACGATCGCAAGAAAAATAGTTAAAAGCATCTTTTCACCCTCTATTAGTTTGCACTAACTATAATAACATAATTTACCTGAAATGTCAATGGGCTGTTACTGATGCGATACACAGTGCAAAAAAAGTCATTAAGGCAATACCGCACAACCATTGTGCGCAAGATGCGCAGTCAGATTTTTCGTCAGATTGCCTAAATTCGACGCAGGAAGGCTGACGCCT
>CACXFU010000148.1 GCA_902767035.1 uncultured Ruminococcus sp. | reverse complement strand
CCTTTGCAGTACTTTGTACTATCCTCTCTATAATACATTGTACTACATTTTTAATCTTTTGTCAAGCGCAAAAAAGCAGGACTGTAACACAGGCCTGCTTTAGTTTATTTGTGTGAAATCACATCGGAGTATGTGCGCTGGGGGCGGCTGTAGGTTATGCCGAAGTATTTCAATGCTTGCTCAGTATCGTCCTGAGACGAGAGAAATACGTTTATAAGCCGCTCAGAGTCGTTGCCGGTCTGCATTTGTTTAAGACCCATATAGTAAAACATTTTGTCCCTGTCTTCAATGATGATCGGGACTATGTCATTTTCAAGGCATTGTTTTAGTATTATGAGCCTGCCTACTCGCCCGTTGCCGTCATAAAAGGGGTGTATCATCTCAAACGCTGAATGAAATGCCGCTATATCATAAAGTGTCATATTATTCTCATCGGTTTGCGAAAGGAGCTCACCCAGAAGCTCAGGGACCTTTTCGGGGGCTGCTGTCTCCATTGCGCCGACCTCATTCGCGCAGGTCTTGAACTCACCTATGACAGCATTTTTATCAACTACTCCAGACTTTAACAGCATATGGAGCTGCTTTATATACTGTTCTGTCAGGGGCTTGCCCAGGGTGTCGAGTATAAAGTCAAAGCAGCGGAAATGGTTCACCGTTTCAATAACGTCATTGACGTTCACGGCTTCCTCAGAACCGGAGACGCCTACGCCTATCGTATTGGTCTCATAGATATATCTCGTCTGATCGTGGGTAAGGCGGCTGCCCTCGATATGGTTGGAATTGAAAGCCATATCGACCTGGAGCTTATTATAGATACCGCCCTTATGCCCGACGTTTTTTTCAGAAAGAAGAGTTTGCTTCAGATCCATTTACTCCACCACCGCATTAGCGAGCATAAGCTTTATTCTGTTTTCCTGATTCACCTTGGTAGCGCCGGGGTCATAGTCGATCGCGACGATATTTGCATCGGGATAGGCTTCCTTTATGCGCCTTGACATTCCTTTTGCTACTATGTGGTTTGGCAGGCAGCCGAAGGGCTGTGTACAGATTATGTTCTTTGTGCCGGTCTCGGCAAGAGCTGCCATTTCTGCGGTTATGAGCCAGCCCTCACCCATTTTTACGCCCTGATTCATATACTTATCGGCGCATTTTCTGAGGTGCTCAAAGTCATGAGGCGGCTGGAAATCAGAGTTTTCCTTTATTATCTTTATCTGCTGCTTCTGGAATCTGTAGAGAACGTCATAGCCTATGCCGAAGAGGAAATAGTCTCTGTCCTTTTTGTCATAGAGCTTGCCGTCATTCACCGAATCGGATGCACAGTAGAGGACGAAGTCAAGAAGACCCGGGACGTTCGGCTCACAGCCCTCTTCGAGAAGGAAGTCATTAAGGTGGTTATTGGCAAGGGGCGAATACTTGACGTAGATCTCGCCGACGATACCTACCTTGGGCTTTTTCTCCTTGGAACGCTCTATAGCGCTGAAATCTCTCAGCATTGCGAGGTAGATGCTCTTTGTGTGCATATACTTATTCTTGGTCTCGAAAAGCTTTCCGAGCCTGTGCTGCCACCTTGCAAGGACGTCATCGGTCTTGCCCTTTTCGAGCTCATAGGGCTTGCACTGATTGTAGAGCAGCATCAGCATATCGCCGTAAAGGACTGCATAGATAAGCTTGAGAGCTATGGCCGGAGTAACGTCGATAGAGGCGTTTTTCTCAAGACCGCTGAAGTTAAGAGACAGCACCGGTATCTGAGGGTAAGTCTCTGAAAGGGCCTTTCTCAGCAGGTGGATATAGTTTGATGCTCTGCAGCCGCCGCCCGTCTGTGAGATGAGCAGGGCTGTATGGTCGAGGTCATACTTTCCGCTTTTGAGAGCGTCCATAAACTGGCCTACGACCAGAAGCGCGGGATAGCAGGTATCATTATGGACGTTTTTTAGACCCTCATCGATAACGTTTCTGGTAGAGGTCTGCAAAAGCTCCATATTGTAGCCGTATTTCTTATATATAGCCATTATCAGCTTGAAGTGTATCGGCAGCATATCAGGGATAAGGATAGTGTATTCCTGTCTTTTTGACTTATCGAGATATGACCTGTTGACTCTGTCGGAGCCTGTCTTTTTTATCTCTTCTTTGCTCATAT
>CACXFU010000147.1 GCA_902767035.1 uncultured Ruminococcus sp. | reverse complement strand
GCCAGCCTTACTGCGTCGGATTTATGCACTCTGACAAAAAATCTGACTGCGCAATACGCACACAATGGTCGTGCGGTGTTGCCTTAACAGTTGATCTCAGATGGATCGTTATGAAAGGAATGAGACCGAATATGAGAGCGAGAAAATGTATTGCGGCAGCACTTGCGCTGACACTGACTGCGGCGGCTGCAGGCTGCGGCAGCTCATCAGGGAGCTCCTCGAAGAAGGACGACAGCTCCTTTGTCGAGACTGTAACTGTAGCAAGCTCAGATGATATCGAGGCGATCAAAGAGGGTGAGCCCACCGAGATCGAGTGGTTCTCCTACTTTGACATAAACCCCACAAGGGGCTCGCCCGAAAAGCGTACCGATCTTGCGCTTTTTGAGCAGAAGGGCGGCACGATAAAGTATACGAGAACGGGTTCAATGAAGAAGTATGACGACCTTGCGGCCAGACTTCTTGCTGACGATCCCCCGGATATGTTCTGGTATGAGACGGCTATGACCTTCCCTGCTAACTGCATCAAAGGAATGTTCCAGCCGATAGACCCGATAGTTGACTTTGACAGCCCTATCTGGGCAGACGTAAAGGAGACAGCATCTCAGTACACTCTCAACGGTGAGCATTATGTGGCACCTGTTGATTTCGGTGCGCTGTCTGTTATGACATACAATGTTGACGTTTTTGAAGACAACAGCCTTGACGACCCATATGAGCTCTATCTTGAGGGCAAATGGGACTGGGACGCATGGTATGAGCTGATGACAGAGTATGTTGAGAATGCGCCTGCCGACGAGGAGCGCTGGGGAGTAAACGGCTGGTTCGCACCGTTCATCTTCCACTCAACGGGCAAGTCGATAATACAGTATGACGCCGAAAAGGACGAATATGTTAACAACATCGAGGACCCCGACCTTGACAGAGCGGCTCAGCTTTTATACAATCTCCAGAAGGACGGCCTTTACAACTCCAACTGGATAGGCTCGTGCTCTGAGGCGTTCAACAATCATGTTCTGTTCTACGCGATGGGCACATGGGCTGTTACCCCGAAGTCGGGCGACAACTGGGCGATAGTTCCTATGCCTAAGGATCCGAACTCGGATACGCTTTACACAACGCTTGCGGTCAACGCATATATGTGGGTAAAGGGTTCACAGAAGAATGATGCTATGCGCTGCTGGCTTGAATGTGCAAGGATAGCAAACACTCAGGAGGAGTACCGTGAGGCAGGCAAGGAGAAATTCTTCGTTAACCAGCCTTACTACACGGAGCAGATGTACCAGATGATGACCGAGGAGGTCATTTCAAACAAGTTCGTCCGCTTCTTCGACCCGGGCTACGGTATCTCAACGCTGCTGTCAGATAACGATTCGGCTACGAATCCTACTCTCGAGGCCGTTATTCCTTATCTGTACACCTCGGTAATGAAGTCTGACGAGAACGACACGCAGTTCACCTGGAGCCAGCTCAAGGAACAGTACACGCCGACCCTGAACTCCGAGCTCAAGACCTTCAATGACGCTTATCACGAATTCATAGGCAAATAGCAGGGGCGTGCCCCTGCACCGCCTCCCCTACCCCGCGTAGGTAGTTTGGTACTATTAAGCTGTAACGCTGCGCGAGCCTTGTAAAAAAGCGCTCTGCCAATTGCAGTCCGCTGCCTTCGGGCATATTACTAATTAACAAGCAGAGTCAGAGGATCATATCCTCTGGCTTCTTTTTTTCCGAAGGGATCGCCCACAAGCCACTTCGCAACACATTAGTAACAGCATTTTCAAGGTTCGCGCAGCGTTACTGTTTAATAGCTTAAAACTAAACTCACACCCTCCCCTACGGGGAGGGCAAGCAGTTTAATGGTACCCAGCTACTAGAGTGAGGTGGGGGCAACGGTGCAGGGGCTAGCCCCTGCTTTCAGAGCAGTTTCTTTTTCATCTGCCCCTTGTTACGGGGGTATTTTTCAGGTGTGGGCTTTGCCTTGCCGATGATTATGAGCGTGCGGCCGTCACCTGTCGGCAGGGTGTAGTCCTCTACCTGTGATACCTCTCCGCCGAGGGTCTTCACAGCATTCTGGGCTTCTTTCAGCTCGTCCTTTCCGGCCGAGCCTTTAAGCGCTGCAAATGCTCCGCCGAGCTTTACAAACGGCAGACAGTATTCGCAAAGCTCTCTCAGATTTGCCACCGCCCTTGCACAGGCAATGTCAAACGTCTCGCGGTATCTTCCGTCGCGGCCCAGCTCCTCTGCCCTGCCGTGTATGCAGTCAGCACCGAGAGCTATGCTCTCAGACAGCACAGACAGGAAATATATCCTCTTGTTCAGACTGTCGAGCAGAGTGAGGTTTATGTCGTCCCTGAAAATTTTCAGCGGACATGAGGGGAAGCCTGCTCCCGTGCCTATGTCTATCACCGAGGCGCCGCCGGGTACATCAAACAGGGTGAACGGATAAACACTGTCATAAAAATGCTTCACTGCGACCTCTTCGGGGGCGGTTATCGCGGTGAGGTTTATTTTTTCGTTCCACTCCGTCAGCAGGCGCTCATATTGTCTCAGGCGTTCGTATCTGCCGTCATCAAGGGCAAGGCCTTCAAACAGTCTGTCATAATACTCTCTGGTAACTTCCATTTTATTCTCCCTGCTTGTAGCCGCCTGCCGCCCATACGAGCAGAACGCTCACATCGGCAGGATTGACGCCGCTTATGCGCCCCGCCTGACCTACCGAAAGCGGCTTTATCTTATTGAGCTTCTCGGCTGCTTCGAGCCGGAGACCTTTTATTTTTGTGTAGTCGGCATCGGCAGGCAGCTTTTTGTTTTCAAGCCTTCTCATCGCCTCTACCTGCTCCAGCTGTATCTTGATGTAGCCCTCATACTTTATCTGAAGCTCCACCTGCTCTCTGACGTCATCGGGCAGGGACGGCCTTTGTTTGTCGAACGGGGCGGTGCCGTCATAGGTCACTGCAGGCCTTCTTATCAGCTGGGAAAGCTTATAACCGTTGTCGACAGGGTCAGTGCCGACGGATACAAGATAGTCGTTAAGCTCCTCCGAGGGGGCGATATTGACCTTTGAGATGCGCTTTATCTCATCGTCTATCTGCTTTATCTTCTGTTCAAGGCGCTCGTATCTCTCATCGCTTATAAGACCTACCCTGTGACCCTCGGGCATAAGCCTAATGTCGGCGTTGTCCTGTCTCAGCAGGAGCCTGTATTCGCTTCGTGAGGTCAGCATACGGTAAGGGTCCTGACAGCCCTTGGTGACGAGGTCATCAATGAGAGTGCCGATGTATGAGGATGCACGGTCAAGCAGGAGAGGCTCCTCGCCTTTGAGTTTGAGGGCGGCATTTATTCCTGCTATCAGCCCCTGAGCGGCAGCCTCTTCATAGCCTGAGGTGCCGTTGAACTGCCCAGCCCCGTAAAGGCCCTCAAAGGCCTTGAATTCAAGCGTTGCTGAAAGGTCTGTCGGGTCGCAGCAGTCATACTCTATCGCATAGGCATTGCGCATTATCTCAACGTGCTCCAGACCCTTTATCGTGTGCAGAAATTCGAGCTGAACATATTCGGGCAGCGATGAAGACATTCCCTGAAGGTAGTATTCATCGGTGTCCAGCCCCATAGGCTCTATGAAAAGCTGGTGTCTGGGCTTGTCGGAAAAGCGCATGATCTTGTCCTCTATCGAGGGGCAGTAGCGCGGCCCTATGGCCTGTATCCTGCCGGAATAGATCGGGGAGAGGTGGATATTGTCCTTTATCACCTTGTGGGTCTCGGCGTTGGTATATGCAACGTAGCATTCTATCTTGTTTTCAAGCGGCACGTCATCAGAAAAGGAGAACGGGGTGATGTTTTCGTCTCCGTACTGCACTTCGAGCCTGTCAAAGTCTATCGAGCGCTTGTGCACCCTTGCAGGGGTTCCGGTTTTGAAGCGCCTTATCGTCATGCCTGCATTTTTAAGGCAATCGGTAAGGGCCTCGGCAGGCAGCGATGAATCGGGGCCGCTGGGGTATGACATCTCACCGACGTGGACGGTTCCCCCGAGGTAGGTTCCGCTCGCTATGATAACGGCATCGCAGGAATAAACTGTCGAAAGCTTTGTTTTGACGCCGGTCACTTTTTTGTTATCATCAAAGAGTATCTCGGTTATCTCCGCCTGTTTGAGGAACAGACCCTCTGTCTGCTCAACGGTCTGTTTCATCAGGCAGTGGTATTTCACACGGTCTATCTGGGCTCTCAGGCTGTGGACGGCAGGACCTCTGCCCATATTGAGCATACGGCTCTGGATAAGGGTCTTGTCGGCGGCCTTGCCCATCTCACCGCCGAGGGCGTCTATCTCGCGCACAAGGTGCCCCTTTGCGGTGCCGCCTATCGAGGGGTTGCAGGGCATATTGGCTACAGCGTCAAGAGATATGGTAAAGAGGGCTGTTTTCATACCAAGTCTAGCCGCCGCGAGGGCAGCCTCACAGCCGGCATGACCGGCCCCTATAACAGCTATATCAAAATGTTCGGTAACATTATTCAGCATACAAAAACTCCGTTTCATACTTTTTCATGTTACAGTATAACACAGGTCTTTATTTTTTTCAAGTATCAGAGTAAATGCACAGCTCTGTTTGACAAAACACACTATCTGTGGTATACTTCCATTAAGGCGTATCGCAGATAACGGTAGGCGGTCAAATCTTCCTCCTGCAAAGGAGGTGAGCAAAATGGAAATATCAGACGTAATAGCATTACTTATTCTGATAACCGATGTAGTTGCTTTAGTAGCTAACATTTGCAATAAAAAAAGATAACCGCCCAAAAAGCCAACAGGGCGGTTATCCAAAGAATAACCAGAACTGGAGGTGACCGCTTACTTGCGATACGCTCCTTTTATGGGTATATTATAGCACAGAACCTCACTTTTGTCAAGTATGCAGCAGCGTGCTAGCCCGCACGGGGCGGACACCCCTACCCCCGCGTAAGTAGTTAGGTACTATTGCCAAGTTCCCGCCCTCCCCGGAGGGGAGGGTGTTAGTTTTGCTTGAGACTGTAACGTCGTAACGCTGCGCGAACCTTGAAAAATGTTCCCTCTCTTGCCTTCAAAACAACTGAAAAGCAGGAGCGTTTGCCCCTGCATATGATTTTTTTCGTTTGCGCGGCTTTACTTTTCAAGAATTATATGCTATAATAGTTTTGTATGTAACCATGCTGACAACTATTCTATTTAAGAAAGGATAAGATATTATGTGCGGAATTGTCGGATTTACCGGAAGCAGGCAGGCAGCCCCCATTCTTCTTGACGGGCTTGCAAGACTTGAATACAGAGGATATGACTCGGCCGGGATCGCTGTCAGAGACGGCTCCGGAGAGCCCGAGATCATCAAAGAAAAGGGAAAGCTCAAAGTTCTTCAGGAGATGACTGACAACGGAAATGCCGTTAAGGGTACCTGCGGTATAGGCCACACACGCTGGGCTACCCACGGTGAGCCTAACGAGACTAACGCTCACCCACACTATTCCGATGACGGCAACGTTATCGGCGTTCACAACGGCATTATCGAGAACTATCAGGAGCTGCGTGCAAAGCTCACCAAAAAGGGCTATTCGTTCTACTCGACGACCGATACCGAGGTAGCTATAAAGCTTATCGACTACTATTACAAAAAGTATCTCGGCACGCCTATCGATGCTCTCAACCATGCTCTGGTCAGGATAAGGGGCTCTTATGCTCTGGCGGTAATGTTTGAGCAGTACCCCGAGGAAATATACGTTGCAAGAAAGGACAGCCCGATGATAATCGGTGTTGCTGACAGCGAGACCTACCTTGCTTCTGACGTGCCCGCTATACTTAAATACACGAGAAACGTTTACTACATCGGCAATCTGGAGCTTGCAAGGCTCACTAAGGGCGGCGTAAACTTCTACAACCTTGACGGAGACGAGATCCAGAAGGAGCTCAAGACCATAGACTGGGACGCTGAGGCTGCCGAAAAGGGCGGCTTTGAGCACTTTATGCTCAAGGAGATACACGAGCAGCCCAAGGTCATAAAGGACACTATCGCCTCCGTGACTGCTGACGGCAAGGTATCGTTTGAGGATTTCGGCCTTACCGATGAGGATATGAAGAGCCTCAGGAAGGTGTATATAGTTGCGTGCGGTTCTGCATATCATGTGGGAATGGCAGCACAGTATGTGATAGAGGAGCTGACCTCTCTTGATGTGAGGGTAGAGCTGGCATCGGAATTCAGATACAGAAAAATGTCTCTTGACAAGGACAGCCTTGTTATAATAATCTCTCAGTCGGGTGAGACGGCTGACTCTCTTGCGGCACTGAGAATGGCTAAGGACAAGGGAGTTAAAACTCTCGGTATAGTGAATGTTGTGGGCTCATCTATCGCAAGAGAGGCCGACAACGTATTCTACACCCTTGCAGGCCCCGAGATCTCGGTCGCAACGACCAAGGCTTACAGCACACAGCTCATCGCGGCTTATCTGCTGGCGCTTGAATTTGCAAGGGCAAGAGGTGAGATAGCTGAGGACAGATACTCGGCACTTCTGGAAGAGATAAACACTATCCCCGAGAAGATCGCAAAGATACTCGAGGACAAGGAGCGTATACAGTGGTTCGCAAGCAAGCTTATCGGCGTGCGTGACGCTTTCTTCATAGGCCGCGGCATCGACTATGCGATAAGCTTAGAGGGCAGCCTTAAAATGAAGGAGATAAGCTATATCCACTCCGAGGCTTATGCGGCAGGAGAGCTGAAGCACGGCCCGATCTCCCTTATCGAGGACGGAACGATAGTATTCGCTGTTGTCACCCAGCAGGAGCTTTATGAGAAGACCGTAAGCAATATGGTAGAGGTCAAGAGCCGCGGCGCTCACCTGTTCGGGCTGACGACATACGGCAATTATGAAATGGAGGATACTGCCGATTTTACGGTATATATCCCGAAGATAGATCCCCTCTTTGCGGGAAGTCTCGCTGTGGTGCCGCTGCAGCTGATGGGCTACTATGTATCGGTAGCAAAGGGCTTTGACGTTGACAAGCCGAGAAATCTCGCCAAGAGCGTAACTGTAGAATAAGATCCACAAAGCCGCGGGGGCGCTTCGCGGCTTTGTTCTTGTGTTGAGGTGTTTGAATGGAGCAAGTGAGCATCGGCGGCGTTATGATCGAAAAGACGGCGGCGCTCGCGCCTATGGCATCGGTCGCGGATAAATCCTACCGGCTGATGTGCAAGGAGTTCGGCGCGGCCTATATGGTCAGCGAGATGATATCATCGAAGGGGCTTTGCTACGGCGACAAAAAAACTGCCGTTCTCTGTGAGATAGAACCGCAGGAGCGCCCCTATGCCCTGCAGCTTTTCGGCGAGGAGCCTGAATTTATGGGCAGGGCTGCTTATATCTTAAATAAGTTCAGCCCCGATATAATTGACATCAACATGGGCTGCCCTGTTCCGAAGATAGTGTCGAACGGGAGCGGCTCGGCGCTGATGAGGGACCCTGTGAGGGCAGGAGAGATCATTGCGGCAGCGGCAGAGAACGCCTGTTGCCCCGTTACCGTGAAGATACGTGCAGGCTGGGACAAGGACAGCATAAATGCCGTCGAGATCGCGAGGATAGCCGAGCAGGCAGGAGCCGCAGCCGTGACCGTTCACGCAAGAACGAGAACGCAGTTTTATTCGGGCAGGGCTGACTGGGACATTATCAGGCAGGTAAAGCAGGCAGTGTCAATACCTGTTATCGGCAACGGTGATGTTACTGACGGCGCAAGCGCAAAGGCTATGTATGACGAGACGGGCTGTGATCTGGTGATGATAGGCAGAGGCTCATACGGGAGACCGTGGGTGTTTGAGAATGTGAGAGAGTATCTGGAAAACGGAGTCTCTGTGCCGGAGCCGCCTGTTGATGAGAAAATGAAGGTAATGCTCAGGCACGCGGAGGTTTTATGCCGTCACAAGGGCGAGACACAGGGAATGAAGGAAATGAGACATAATTTTGCTTGGTATATCAAGGGGCTGAACGGCGCGGCAAGGCTTCGCGGCGCATCGGGAGAGCTCAACTGCCTTGATGACTTAAAACGGGTCACTGAGGAAATACTGAAGATAAACTGACAGGAGGGGAGCTTATGGGAACGCTTTATGTTGTGGGAACACCTATCGGAAATCTCGGGGATATGACCTACAGGGCTGTGGAGACGCTGCAGGCCGTTGACTTTATATGCGCCGAGGACACGAGAGTGACCATGAAGCTTCTTAATCACTTTGATATAAAAAAGACAGTGATAGCTTACCACGAGCACAATGAGGACGCTGTCGGCGGGAGCATCTGCGACAGGATAGAGGCAGGAGAGAACGCAGCTATAGTTACCGATGCGGGTATGCCGTGCATTTCTGACCCCGGTGAAAGACTCGTCAGGAGGTGCTATGACAGGGGGATAGAGGTCAGGGTCGTTCCCGGGCCTGCGGCCTGCATCTCGGCGCTGGCAGTGAGCGGACTTGACACCTCGCGGTTCAGCTTTGAGGGGTTTCTCTCGGTCACAAAAAAGCAGAGACTTCCTCACCTTGCAAAGGCCGCAAAGGAGGAAAACACGCTTATCTTCTACGAAGCGCCCCACAAGCTGACGGCTACTCTGAACGATATGCTCGAATACTTCGGAGACAGGCGGATATCGCTTTGCAGGGAGCTCACAAAGATACATGAAGAGGTAATGCGCACGACTATTTCGGGCGCTGTGGAATACTACAAAGAGAACAAGCCGAGGGGAGAATACGTGCTCGTGATAGAGGGCGCACAGGAGACCCCCGAGGACAAGAGCGAAACTATAGAGGACGCAGTTAAGCAGGTAAAGACGCTCGTTGAAAAGGGAATGAGGGGTGCCGACGCCTGCAGGAGCATTGCAAAGGCAACGGGCTTTTCAAAAAGTGAGCTTTATGCAAAGCTGCTGGAGGAGGAACAGTGAGCATAACTATATCTCCGATGAGAGCTGAGGACTGTATGGCTGTGTCGGAGATAGAAAGGGAATGCTTCTCTCAGCCGTGGAGCCTTAAGGATATCGAAAGGCAGCTGACGCTCTCAATGGCGAGGACGTATCTCGCAAGGGACGGAGAAACAGTCGTCGGCTTTATAAATGTGTGGACGGTGGCGGACGAGATAAACCTGAACAATATCGCTGTTACGCAAGAGTACCGCGGCAGGGGCATCGGCAGGGCGCTGCTTGAATATATGGAAAAAAGAATCGAAGCTGAGCGCTGCAATTTAGAGGTCAGGATCTCGAATGAGGCTGCCATAGGGCTTTACCGCTCGGTGGGATTTGAAGAGGTCGGCCTTCGGAAAGGGTTTTATAAGGAGCCAACAGAGGACGCACTGCTGATGACAAAGCATTACCGGACAGAGACCGGCATAAACGGAGAAAAATATGGAATATAACGATCTGACATTTGAACAGCTGGGCGAGCGCTACCGCGTATGCATATCGTCCGAGCACCGCTTCGGAACAGACGCTTTTCTGCTGGCGGATTTTGCAGGCGCAAGGCACAAGGACAAATGCGCCGATCTCTGCACGGGGAGCGGTATCATCGCGTTGCTTCTGGATAAAAAGTACAGCCCGAAAAAGACCTATGCGGTCGAGCTTCAGAAAAAAGCTTATGACCAGCTGGTTCTTTCGGTGGAGCATTCAAAGGCGGAGGAGAACGTTATCCCGGTGAACGCCGATCTGAGGCAGTGGCGCTGTGAGGAGGAGCTCGACCTTATCACCTGCAACCCACCCTACAAGCTTAACAACACGGGCGCCAAAAACGAGAGCGAAGCTGTCTCTATCGCAAGGCACGAACTGATGTGTACTGTCGGTGATGTATGCGCTGCGGCGAAGAGAAATCTGAAATTCGGCGGCAGGTTATGTATCTGCAACAGGCCCGAACGGCTTTGCGATATCATATCGGCGATGAGGGAAAACGGCATCGAGCCGAAGCGCCTGAGGACCGTACATAAAAACCCCGATTGCCCCCCGTGGCTGGTGCTTGTTGAGGGCAAAAAGGGTGGAAAACCTTTCATAGCGATAGAAAAGCCGCTGTATGTTCGCTCCGCTGACGGTGGGATCTCGGAGGAAACGATGAGGATCTACAATGACTAGATAATAGGTAATAGGTAATAGGGAATAGGGAATAGATAATTAAGGCAACACCGCACGACCATTGTGTGCGTATTGCGCAGTCAGATTTTTTGTCAGAGTGCATAAATCCGACGCAGTAAGGCTGG
>CACXFU010000146.1 GCA_902767035.1 uncultured Ruminococcus sp. | reverse complement strand
TGTTTGAAAGGCTGTTTTGCAGCGCCAGACCGATAGCCAGACCCGCCGCTGAGATCGCAGCGATTATAGATGCCATAGGTACCTTTAATACTGACAGGCAGATTATGACAGTCAGTATCATTATAACGGCTCTCGTTACGGACATAAGGAACTTGTGGACAGTTATATCAACGTGCTTGAGATTCATAGTCCGCTTCATTATGCTGAGAGTTACCCTCATTATTATATGGCCGCCGATAAATATTATAACGGCAGCAATAAGCTCCGGTACGAGCTCCTGTATATGTGCTATTAGCTTTTCAGACATTTTATCACCTCTTCTGATATTTCAGTATAGCACAGTATGGCCGGATTGTAAAGAGGGGAGCGAGATTGCAGGTGATGAGGTTCACAGAAAATTCATAATCATTTAATTTTAAATTATGTAAATAATTTGTCAAAGCCCTTGTAATTATTTGTGATCTGTAGTATAATTATTTTGGTTTAATTTTGAGTTAAGGAGAAGTTGCAATGGGTAATCTATGGTCATCATTTATTACGGCGGCTACTATTGACCCGAACAAAAAGGATCTTAATGCCGGAACTGTGTCATCAGTTGTTATCACGGGAATAGTTGTCGTGTTTATAGGTCTTATCCTGCTGATATTATGTGTAAGTATCTACGGCGCGATATTCAGTGCGGCCGCAAAGAAAAAGGCTGCTAAGGCGGAGGCCGAAAAGAAAGCTGCCGAACAGTCAAAGGAGGCGGCTGCAAAGCCTGCGGCAAGCCCCGAACCCGAACCGCTGATCGAGGACGGTATCGAGGAGGAGACGGTTGCGGTAATAATGGCGGCGATAGCTGCTATGAGCGCTTCGGCGGGAAAAAAGCTGGTTCTTAAAAGCGTGAAAACTTCAAGGCCTCAGAGGTCGGCGTGGTCTTCTGCGGGCATTGCCGAGAATACAAGACCGTTTTAGAAGATCATCGTGAAAGGAACGTGAGTTTTTAATGTCAATAATCAGTTCGTTTTTAGATACAATGGCTGCGCTTGCCAGAGATTCGGGCTTTGCCGGTTTCTTTGCTGACGGCGGCTGGAAAAATATCGTGATGATACTTATATCGTTCGTGTTTATGTATCTTGCGATAGCGAAAGGGTTTGAGCCGCTGCTGCTTTTGCCGATATCGTTCGGTATGCTGCTGACAAATCTGCCCTATGCTGACCTTTATCACCCGGATTTCTGGAACTATCAGACTGTAGGCGGCAACGATCACTACATAGATTACGGTAATATTCTTCAGCACGGCGGCCTGCTCGATATTTTGTATATGGGCGTCAAATTGCAGATATATCCGCCGCTTATCTTTCTAGGCATTGGTGCCATGACGGATTTCGGCCCTCTGATAGCAAGCCCGAGGAGCTTCCTTATGGGTGCAGCTGCTCAGGGAGGTATCTTCTTTACGTTCGTTGGTGCTGCTATATTTGGTATGAGCGCTGCTGAGTGCGGCTCTATCGCCATCATCGGCGGTGCTGACGGCCCTACCTCTATCTATGTTTCGTCTAAGCTTCTGACTGACAAAAGCACGATCGGTGTCGGAACTATCGCGCTTGCGGCTTATACGTATATGGCGCTGGTGCCTATCATACAGCCTCCTATCATGAGGGCGCTGACGACCAAGAAGGAGCGCTCGGTCGTTATGGGTCAGCTGAGACCTGTTTCTAAGACCGAAAAGCTTATCTTCCCGATATTGGTTACGATAATCATTTCACTTATGGTGCCTTCCGCGGCTCCGCTGGTAGGAATGCTGATGTTCGGCAACCTGCTCAAAGAGAGCGGCTGTTGTGACAGACTTGTTAAGACCGCTCAGAATGAGCTTATGAACATTATCACGATATTCCTTGGAGTAACGGTAGGTGCTACCACTCAGGCCGATAAGATCATGAACCTTCAGTTCGCTGAGGTAATGGGTCTCGGAGTTGTTGCATTCTCTATCGGTACTGCCTGCGGTGTCCTTCTCGGAAAGCTTATGTACATCGTTTCCGGAAAGACTATAAATCCGCTTATCGGTTCTGCCGGTGTTTCTGCCGTGCCTATGGCTGCCCGTGTATCTCAGAAGGTCGGTCAGGAAGAGGTTCCGACAAACTATCTGCTCATGCACGCTATGGGTCCTAACGTTGCGGGAGTTATCGGTTCTGCCGTTGCAGCAGGTGTTCTGCTTGCTGTTGTAAAATAAGATGATCGCAGCAGGGGAGAGATCTCCTGCTGTATTTGTTGACAAAGCAGCTTTTATGCTTTATAATCAGAATAGAATTTATGACAGGAGAATTACGATGGTCAGCAGATTTTTTGCTTTTATTTCCAGAATGAAATATATAAACCGTTGGTCAACAATGAGAAACACGATAACCGAGAATATCAGCGAGCATTCACTTGATGTTGCGTTTATTGCTCACGCACTGGCACTTCTCAGAAATAAGCGGTTCGGCGGAAATGTTGATCCTGAGAGATGTGCGCTGCTTGCAATGTTCCATGATGTGACGGAGATCATAACCGGTGACCTTCCGACGCCGATAAAGTATTACAGCAGAGAGCTCAGGGGCGCTTATGACGAGATAGAGAAAAAGGCTGAGGATACGCTTATTTCTTATCTGCCTGATGATCTGAAGGAAGATTACAGGCCGCTGTTTTCACGCACTGAGGAGGAAAGCGAGCTTTGGGATCTTGTAAAGGCAGCAGATAAGATATCCGCGCTGATAAAGTGTATAGAGGAAAGGCAGATGGGCAACACTGAGTTCAAGTCTGCAGAGGAATCAACTGTTAAGGCGATAAGGGATCTTAAAGTTCCGGAAGCTGATATTTTTCTGGAGGAGTTCATTCCTGCTTACAGTATGACGCTTGATGAACAGGCATAAGGTTTACAGATCGGAGTGAGGGTATGGAAAACATAGTTTCTGCATCGGTGCTTGGCTGTGATCTTGCACGGCTGGGTGACGAGGCTGACAGGGCAGCGAGAGCCGGAGCCAAATGGCTGCATTTTGATGTTATGGACGGAATGTTCGTCAATAATATCAGCCTTGGCGTACCTCTGCTGAGTTCTGTAAGAAAATGCACGCAGATGTATGTAGATACTCACCTTATGATATGTGATCCGATACGCTATATAGATGCTTTTGCCGATGCAGGCTCGGATAATATAACATTTCACGTTGAAGCGGCCGATGACCCTGCTGCGGTGATAGATAAGATACATTCGCGCGTATCATCGGCCGGGATATCTGTAAAGCCGGGTACGCCTGTTTCTGAGATAGAGCCCTATATTTCATCGGTAGAGCTTGTGCTGGTGATGACTGTCGAGCCCGGATTCGGGGGGCAAGGGTTCATTGAGGAGACGGTCAGCAAAATAAAGCAGTGCAGAGAGCTGATAGACAGGTCAGGCAAGAACGTAAGACTTGAGGTTGACGGCGGCATAAACGCTGAGACAGCACGTCTTTGCAGGCAGGCAGGCGCCGATACCTTTGTATCGGGAACTTATCTGTTCAATGCAGATGATATGGCTGTGGCTGTTAAAACGATAATAGATTAAAAAATACCCACGGAGATTTCAGGATCTTTCCGTGGGTATTTTATATCTGATCTGACAGCTCTGCCCATTCGTTCATATCAGAGTCAAGCTGAGCTCTCAGGTTTTCAAGCTCAGCACATCTGAGATTGAGCTTTTCATAATCCTTTGCAAGCTCTGGTGATGAGATCTCCTCTTCAAGCTCTGAGATCTTTTCCTCGCATTCTTCAATACTCGCTTCAAGCTCTTTTATACGAGCTCTTTTCTTCGCATCAAGTGCTCTTTGTTCTTTGGAACGGTACTGCTTCTGTTTTTCAGCTTTTCGTGCCTGCTCCTGTTCGGCAGCTTTTTTCTCAGATAATTCTGCTGCCAGCTGCTGCTCCTCAGCGCTCACAGCATCACTGTAGGCTGAGAAATTGCCCTCAAAGGATCGCAGTTCGCCGTTTTTCATCTCGATGATTCGGGTGGCGGATCTGTCGAGGAGGTATCTGTCGTGAGAGACAAGAAGCATAGTGCCCTTAAATGAAGCGAGGGCTTCCTCGAGAACTTCCTTAGCAGGAAGATCAAGATGGTTTGTAGGCTCGTCAAGGATAAGAACATTCGCTTTTGACAGTATCATTATCGCGAAGCATACCTTGGCGCGTTCTCCGCCGCTGAGAATGGATATGGGCTTGAATACGTCCTCGCCTGTGATAAGGACGGACGCGAGGACTTTTCGTGCCTGCTCGACTGAAAGACCGCTGAACCTGTATAACAGCTGATCGAGAACAGTCATGCCGGGGTCAAGTGATGCGTGCTCCTGATCGAAATAAAAAAGCTTCACATTTCCACCGAAGACCACAGAGCCCTTCTCGTGGGGGATAAGCCCCATTATAAGCTTCAGGATACTTGTTTTTCCGGCGCCGTTTACACCGATAAGGCCAGTGTGCTCTCCGCGTCTTATAAGCATATCCACATTGCCTGATATCAACCTGCTGTCGCTGCCGAAGCCCACTTTTAAGTCACAGCCGCTGATCCTTATCGCCTCTTTTGTGGGTTCGATATCGTAGTCAAGCTCGATCTTAGGCGCTTTGTTAAGCACAGATGGCTTGTCTATCCGCTCGATGCGGTCAAGCATTGCCTGCCTTGACTTTGCCATTTTAGCGGTAGATGCCCGCACCTTATTCTTTTCGATATACTCTTCAAGCTTTTTTATCTCTGTCTGCTGTGCTTCATATTCTTTCAGCTGACGCTGAGTGGCTGCTTTTTTTGCGATCACATACTGTGAATAGCCGCCCTTATACGATGTAAGACGGCAGTTTTCAAGCTCGCAGATGCGTGTGCAGACCTTATCAAGAAAGTATCTGTCATGTGAAACTATGATAACAGCGCCCTTATATGATCTCAGGTGATCTTCGAGCCATTTCAGGGTAACGAAATCAAGGTGATTGGTCGGCTCATCAAGGATAAGAAGCTGCGGTTCTTCAAGAAGAAGCTTAGCCAGCGCCAGTCTGGTCTTTTCTCCGCCTGAAAGGGTTGAAACTGTGCGCGAGGAGTCATCAGGTGAAAAGCCCATGCCGTTGAGTACCATATCGATCCTTGTGTTCATACGGTAGCCGTCACGCGCTTCAAAATAAGCTGAAAGCTCTGAATATTCGGCACTGAGCTTTTCAAGCTCTTCACCATCGGCATCGCCTATGGTCTGCTCAATGAACTTCATTCTCTCAAGAGTGTCATTAAGATCAGCAAAGGCGTTTTTCATTTCGTCCTTTATCGAAAGGGCAGAATCAAGGCCGCTGTTCTGTTTCAGATATCCTATCTTCACTCTCGGGTCAATGCTGAGAGTTCCGAGGCCTTCCGGCGTCAGATCATAGTCAAGGGAGCCTGTTATTATGTTCAGCAGGGTCGACTTCCCGCACCCGTTAACGCCAATAAGCCCGACAGCCTCTTTATTCTCGACTGTCAGGCAGATATCTTTTAAGATCGGTTCAGCACCGAAGTATTTGTACAGGTGTTCAATGCTTAAAACCATAGAATGCTCCCTTTATATTACTGTATAGCGTTATATCATAAAAGCGAAGCGTTATGATATAATTGCCCGATTCGCAGGGAGTGTCACTTCGGTGACACGTATCTGCGAGGGCATTAAAATAAATCTATAATATCAGCTTGCTGATATTATATCATATTTTTTTCAGGAAGTAAAGATATCGGCTTTGCGATAAATAATTCTTTACAATCTGAGTTTTTTATGTTATATTATATCTGAGGGCGGTGTGAGTCAGATGAAAAAGATATTTGATGATACTTCTGTGATAATCTTATCGGTGATAATAGGCATTTATTATATAGTTCTCGGTGCTATCCTTGTCACTATGGAGGTCTCAAACTCCGTTGAGATAGTGTCTCTGGTGGTGCCTGCACTGATAACGGGGTCTCTTACGACGCTGCTGGTGCAGAAGCTTATAAGGAGTGCCAAAGAGAAAAAAAACGCTGAAAACGCTGAAAAAACCGAACAGAATGATGAAAAATAAGCTTTCACAGGGGCTGCTGTGAAAGCTTGTTTTTATAAGCAGTATTTGCTTATCTCCTTCATAACGGAGTTTTCATTGTTTGAGCCGGTGAGAAAATTTGCTACCTGCTTGATAGAATCGTGTGCATTTGACATTGCAAAGCTGTAGTAGGAATTGTTCAGCATATCTATATCATTGAGATAGTCTCCAAAGGCCATCGTTTCCTCATAGCCTATACCGATGCGGTTTTCAAGGCGTTTCAGGGCAGTTCCTTTTGTGGCGCCCTGAGGCATAAGATCGACCCAGTACCTGCCGGAAAGCTGAACGCTGCACTCTTCTGAGAAAGCTGAGAGAAGCTTTTTATATCCGTCTGTCTCAATGCCGCCTTCCTCGAAGACAGCGGCCTTGAATATATCATCATCTACAGTGTTCAGGTCATTCACAAAGACCTGATTGTTATAATACTGAGATATCTCCTTTTGAGAGGCTGCACTTTTTGAATTGTGCCATGTGCCGTTTTTGCCGCAAAGGAGAAGCGTATAACCGTTTTGCTCGCACAGGTCGATGCAGCGCGTTACAATGTCCTTCGGCAGGAGAGAAACGTAGATAAGCTCTCCGCAGTCAACAACATATGCGCCGTTATCACAGATAAAGCTCATATTCTCAAGATATTTCTCAAACTGAGCCTTCAGCGCACAAAAGCTGCGTCCGCTCGATATCACGAATTTGATCTTCTTTTCAAAAAGCTTGTTTACAACATCATCAAAGTTTTCTGGCAGCCTTTTGCTGTCGTCCAGCAATGTGCCGTCCATATCTGTTGCTATCAGTTTAATCATCGGAGTACCTCGCTGTTTTTACTTCATATCAATTATAATCCAATTAATTATTAAAATCAATAACAAAAAACATCTTTGTAGCTTTGTATAAAAATATCGCGCGTTTTGACAAAAAACAGGCACTTTTTCTGGAATTATCTGCAAAATAGCTAAAAAGTTATCCGGAATGATTACATTAATATAACAAAAGTGAAAGTTAGCTGAAATTTTAAGCTTTTTTGTTGACAAAAATGAAGTCTGAGTGTAAAATATATCTATCTGAAGCAGTTTTGTGTGCTTTTAAAATGGGTATTATGTGATATATAGATAGTATATTGAAAGGGGGAAGGCCCGGATATCGGGTCTGTATGGCATGAAGGATAAAGTCATAAAATGTCTCAACGGCTTAAAGGGCTACGCTGTCAACAATCTGATCGTGCTTGTTTTCATATTTGCGTCTGTTGTCAATGCGTTTATGCTCAGAGCTTTCACTGTGAAGTTTGAATACAATCAGATCAAGCCCTTGCTTGCCGATGTAGCGCTTGTGCTTTTCTGGGCATCTTTTTCATACATATTCAAAAAGCCAAAGAGACAGTTCGTTTACCTTATGGTATTCTCGGTGATATTTGTTATTCTGTGTGTTGCAAATTCTATATATTTTACGAATTACAAGTCGTTCGTTTCAGTTTCACTTATATCTACTGCTTCACAGCTGGGCGGAGTTATGAACGCTGTTACCGAAAATATAATGGAATGGAAGGATCTGCTCTTTATCTGGCAGATACCTGCGCTCATAGTTACATACATTCTTTTAAAGAAGAGAACAAGAAACTATGAGAGCCAGAACAGGGAAAAGAAGATCAGGAGAAGGCGCGGCATCGCGACGCTGTGCACGTCTTTCGGGCTTGCAGGGATCTTCTGTCTTACGCTTACGGGCACTGATTTTTCCCGTCTTGCAAAGCAGTGGAACAGAGAATATGTAATGGGTACGTTCGGCCTTTATACTTATCAGGCCAGCGATATAGTATCTACTATCAACGCTGAGGTAAATATGCTCTTCGGATATGACGAGAGCGAAGAGGCATTTACGAAATTCTATGAGGAAAAGAACAAGACAGAGGCCGAGGAGATAAAGAAAAACGACTATACCAACATCTTTAAGAACAAGAACGTTATCGCTATCCATGCTGAGAGCATACAGCAGTTCTGTATGGAAACATATATAAACGGCGAGGAGCTTACGCCGAACCTTAACAAGCTTGCGCGTGAGGGTCTGTATTTCTCGAATTTCTATGCACAGGAGAGCGTAGGAACGAGCTCAGACAGTGAGTTTACGTTTTCAACGTCTTTGATGCCGGCTTCCAGCGGAACGGTCGCTATCAACTACTGGGACAGAGATTACTGCACGACCCAGAAGATGATGAAGGATCTCGGCTACTATGTTTTCAGTATGCACGCCAATAACGGTACCTTCTGGAACAGAATGAACCTTCACTCTTCAATGGGCTATGACAGGTTCTATAACTATACTACAGACTTTGAGATCGATGAGACTATAGGTCTCGGTCTGTCGGACAAGTCATTCTTCAGGCAGGCAGTGCCTAAGATAGAGGGCTTGTCGAAGCAGCATGACAAATGGTTCGGTGTTATGATAATGCTTACAAACCACACTCCGTTTACAGATATTGAGAGAGTAAGCGATTATAATGTTGACTTCAAGTATCAGAAGTATAACGAAGAGACAGGCCTTTATGAGGAGATATCGGCAGACTTCCTTGAGGGAACGAAGCTTGGTTCTTATTTCAAGTCGGTGCACTATGCTGATGAGGCGCTGGGTCAGTTCATGGAGGAGCTGGAGAGCGAAGGGCTGCTTGATGACACTGTGATAGTTATTTACGGTGATCATGATGCCAAGGTAAAGGCTGAGGAATATGACAGATACCTGAACTATGACCCGTTCACAGATACGGTGCTTACCGAGGACGACCCGGGATACATACCTGTTGATGACTATTATTACAACCTCAACAGAAAGGTCCCGTTTATAATCTGGTCAAAGAACGGTGAATATGAGCCTAAGGAGTTCACCCAGGTCATGGGTATGTATGATGTTCAGCCGACACTGGGCAATATGTTCGGATTCTACAACAAGTATGCTTTAGGCCGCGACATAATGTCGGTGACCGATGATGAAGAGAACATTGTTATCTTCCCGAACGGAAACTTTGTTACCGATACTGTTTATTATGACAGCCAGAAAGATAAGTATTTTGACCTGACAGATTATGAGAACGTTATGACGCAGGTCTCCTGCAATCAGGTATACAAGGATACACCGAACCTGATCTATGAAGAGTCGGAGCACGGCCAGTTTAAGGTAATGGATGATGAGGTCTACGATCAGGCGGCTATCGACAGCAGGATAAATGACGGGATCGTCGATGACTACTACATTTCGTCCTATTCTGAGTATGCCAGCGAGAGGATAGATATTTCAAATGCGATAATCTATTTTGATATGATCGATAAGGTAGACGGCGGCTTTGATTCATCTGTGCCTCCGGATCAGATGTACGAAGCGGAGACATCACCTTTCTCACCACCGAACAAAAGGCACAATTACGGCAGGATCGCTGCATGATAAAAAGCTCCCGGTATCGGGAGCTTTTTTAATACGAAAAAAAGACCGACACAAAACGTGCCGGCCTGATTTTTTATTACTTATTTGCCGCGGTCATGCTACACCGCAGCCATCGTCATTACGCTCTCTCAACCTTACCTGAACGCAGACATCTTGTGCAAGCATAAACGTGACAGGGAGTGCCGTTGACAACAGCCTTAACTCTCTTAACGTTCGGCTTCCAGGTCCTGTTGGTTCTTCTGTGAGAATGAGAAACCTTAATTCCGAAAGTAACGCCCTTTCCGCAAAAATCACACTTTGCCATGAGGCTGCACCTCCTTTTACCTAAACTGATACTAAGTCCATAACATTTAGTATTATAGCACAAGTGAAAGAAAAAAGCAAGTCCTTTTTGCGATTTTTTTTATTTTTTGCGAAAATCACAATAATTCGTGCAAATAAGAGCAATTTTGAGTGTAAAATCCCTTGAAATTTGTTCTCATATGGTGTATAATATCATTGTATATTGTTTATTTTTGTTATGAAAGGTTTGTTTACATGACTGCGGAAGACGTTCTTAAATATGGAACAAAGCTTATGATAATTTTTATGTGTACGCCTATCCATGAGTTTGCACACGCATGGGCAGCAGTTAGGCTGGGTGATGAGACCCCGCGTTATCAGGGAAGGCTCACTCTGAACCCGCTTGCGCATATTGATCCGCTTGGTGCGGTTGCTCTGTTTTTTGCTGGCTTTGGCTGGGGCAAGCCTGTGCAGATAAATCCCGTAAGATTCAAGCATTATCGCCGAGATATGGCGCTTACTGCTGCTGCCGGCCCTGCTTCAAATATCATACTGTCACTTCTTGGGATAATATGCTATAAGATATTTGCAAGGCTCTATTATATTCAGGTGATCTCAGGCGGTAATGCCCAGGCGATGTATTATGTTACGCTGATATTCTACTATTTCACGGCTATAAATATTGGTCTTGCGGTTTTCAATCTGATACCGATCTTTCCTCTTGACGGTGAGAAGATACTCAATTATTTCACCGGCAAGAAGTTCGATTCATTTATGCGCAGAAACCAGTTTTATATTACTGTTGGCTTTATGATCCTGCTGGTATCGGGAATTCTTAACAGACCTCTCGGCTTTGTGCAGGGTAAGCTGTTCGACTTCATTGACCTGATAACCAGCTGGCTCGATCCGATACTGGAAGCCGTTATAAAATAGGCAGAGAAAGGACTTCAATTATAGATGACGACCGCACAGTTCAGGCTCGATACGTTTGAGGGGCCGCTTGATCTGCTGCTTACGCTTATTGCTAAGCATAAAATGAATATCTATGATATTGAGATATCTCTGCTGCTGGCACAGTATCTTGAATATATGGAGCAGCTTGAATATGTGGATCACGAGTATGAGGCCGAATTTCTTGAAATGGCGGCAAGGCTCGTTTATATCAAGACCTGTGAGCTGCTGCCACATGAGAATGAGGCTGAAGCTCTCAAACGGGAGCTTGAAGGCCGCATAATTGAGTACTCTATGGTGAAGCTTGCGGCGGCCGAGCTGTCAGATAGCTACAGCGGCGGCAACATTTTTGTAAGAAAGCCTTTGGTGCTGCCGGTAAACAAGACCTATACAAGAGAGCATGATCCGGATATACTTTTGCAGGCATATCTGGGTATACATAAGAGAGTTAAAGAGAGCGAGCCGTTAAAAGCAAAGCTGTTTGAGCCGATCGTATCACACAAGATAGTTTCGGTAACGTCAAAGATCATTTTTGTTCTCAAAAAGCTTTACAGAACGGGCGAATGTGATATGGCTGGGCTTTATGACGGAGCACAGTCGAAAAGTGAGAAGGTAGCGACCTTTCTTGCGGTGCTGGAGCTTACAAAGTCAGGCAGGATAACTATAAATGATGACAATACGAAGATATTTTTCAATAAGTCATCAAAAGTGAGAAAAGCTGAGCAAAAGGCAGCCGAAACCGTTAGCGGAGAGGCTACGGCGCCTGCCGATGAAATGCCAGCTGAGACGTCATCTGTTGAAGCTGAATATGAAGAGGCGGCACCTGAAAATGATGCTGATGTAGTGGTCTCTGAGAGCACTGATATTCCGGCCGAGCAGGTGATTCCTGAGCCTGTTTATGAGAGAAAGACTGAGGAAAAGGCGATGTCAGCAAGGATAGCACCTTGTATGATAAGTATTCCCGTGCTCGTGGCTGAGACGGTACCTGCTGTTTCAGAAGATACTGATGAACCGGAAATGACTGAGCCTGAAAAGCCTGCCTATGAGGACATCTCGTTCGAGATAATGACGGGGCTTGTGAAGGAACAGGTGCTAAGGCCTAATCTCTGGGCTAAGAGACGGTATTACTGGGGCTATTCGCCTGTGGGTTCTCAGTTCAGAAGGGGATACTGGAAGTTTGGATAAAGAGGTAAGTATGGAAGATATAAATTTAGCTGCTGTAATAGAGGCGATACTGTTTGCGGCAGGGGAACCTCTGGAAGAGGAAAAGCTCTGTGAGGCGGCGGCTGTCACAAAAAGCGAGCTTGATGAAGCTATAGAGAAGCTGGAGGAGAAATATTCGTCAGATGACAGCGCTCTTATGCTGCTGAGACTGGAGAACTCCTATCAGCTCGCTGCAAAAGAGATCTACGCGCCGTATATAAAGGCGGCTCTGGAGATAAAGAAAAACTCTGTCCTCTCACCTGCAGCCATGGAGGCACTTACTATAGTTGCTTATAATCAGCCTGTGACTAAGGGCTTTGTTGAGCAGGTAAGGGGAGTAGATTCATCAGGCGTTGTAAATTCGCTGGTGGAAAAGGGCTTGCTTGCAGAGGCCGGAAGGCTTGATCTTCCGGGAAGGCCTATAGCCTATAAGACGACTGACAATTTCCTCAGGGCATTCAGGCTCTCATCAATAAAGGATCTGCCTGAGCTTCCGGATCATAAGGAGCAGATATCGTTCGATGAGCTCCTTGAAAACAGGGAGAATGAAGAGCAGCAGTAAAAGATCAGTCTACATAGTTTGAAAGGAGATGATAGCTATAATCGCACTTTGGATAATTCTCGGCATTATTGCTTTTATAGTTATCCTTCTCCATTTTTCGATAAGGGTCTATGTTGACGCAAGCAAAGACTGCGTTGACATAAAGGCAAAGTATCTGTTCTTTACGGTCTACAAAATGAATACGGCTGAAAAAAAGAATGCGCCTCCTGAGGATAAAAAGGAAAAAAAGAAAAAAGCTCCCGAAAAGGCTCAGCCCGAGGAAAAGCTTGAAGAGAGCAAAACTGTCAGTCTTGATGAGCTGGACAAGCTTGATGAGGAAGAAGATGCGGATACTGAGCCGGAAAAAGGTCAGAGCGATGCTGCTGATGCCGAGGAAAAACCGCAGAAACAGATCAAGCAAAAGGCAAAAAAGCTTACCAAAGAACAGAAGCAGGCCTTAAAGGAGAAGAAAAAGCTCGAAAATGAGCTGAAAAAGGCTGAGAAGGAAGCACAGAAGACCGAGAAAAAGCAGCAGGGCGGCAAGCTTGATAAGCTGAAGGAAAAATATCTGTTCTTCAAGCCTTTCATACCGCCGACTTTGAAGTATACAAAGAAGCTGCTCAAAAAAATACGGTTCAAAAAGTTTGAGCTTGAGCTTTATACTGCTAAGGAAGACCCTGCGGAGTCAGCTATATTTTACGGTAAGCTGCAGCCGATAGTTTTTAATGTTCTGGCGCTGATAGGCGGGATATTCACATTAAAGGTGAAAAGAGCTGATATCACCTGCGGCTTTTTTGAGAAAAAGCTTGATTTTCATGTGAAAACGGTCGTCTGCGTAAGGCCGAGTTCCGTGATAGCTATTGCGTTCTGCCTTGGCTGCAAGCTTGCAAGACTGTTCCTGCCGGGCTGGTGGAAAAGGCGCAGTGCACGCAAGAAAGCTGAAAAGGCTGAAAGAAAAGCACGCGAGCAGGCCGAGAAGGCAGCTGCGGCGGCAATATAAGTTGAGTAATAGTATAATAGATCAAAAACAGAAAGGTTGAGTTGAAATGAACGAAAACAGTAAGATCGAATCCCTGGTAAAAACGGCTACAGAGAAGATCAGAGAGCTTGTAGATTCCGAGACTATAGTCGGGAAGCCTGTTGTAACTCCTGACGGAACGACCATTATACCTGTTTCAAAGGTATCGGTAGGATTTGCTTCCGGCGGTTCCGATCTGCCGACTAAGAACTCAGGTAATTTCGGCGGCGGCTCAGGCGCGGGAATAACTATCACTCCTGTCGCTTTTATAGCTATCTATAACGGTGAGGTCAAGCTTCTGCAGCTTACTGCAAACGCTCCCAAGGAGAATGCTATCGTTAATATGGTGCCTGACGTTCTTGATAAGGTAAAGGATTTTCTTGATAAGAAGTCAGCATCTGACGACTTTGAAGAATAATAACTGAATTATTTCACACCCTTTGTGCATACTAATAAAAAAGCTTAAAGGGTGTGAATTTATGAGGTTTATGTCTCTGGTCATCGGTTTTGGCCTGGTGCTGTCAGGGCTTCAGATCACGGCGCAGGCTGATGATCTGCCTGAGATCACTGCAAAGGGCGCGGTAGTGCTTGATGCCGATACAGGCGAGGTGCTCTTTTCAAAGAATGAGAATGAGCGGCTGCCAATGGCGAGCACTACAAAAATAATGTCAGCCTTGCTGGTCATCGAGAGAGGAGAGCTTGACGAGCAGTTCATTGTGGACAGTGAAGCGATTAAAACAGAGGGCTCTTCAATGGGTCTGCAGGAGGGTGATACAGTCACCTTGCGCGAGCTTTGCTGCGGTATGCTGCTGCCGAGCGGCAATGATGCGGCTAACGCTGCGGCTGTCAGGGTGGCAGGCTCGGTCGAAGGGTTCGTTGATATGATGAACGAAAGGGCTGCCGAACTCGGGCTTGAAAATACGCATTTTGTTACTCCGTCCGGGCTTGATGACTATACTGATGAACACTATTCTACGGCCTATGATATGGCGAAACTTGCGGCTGAGGCCATAAAGCAGCCGGTCTTCTGCGAGATCTGTTCGTCTGCATCTATGCCTGTGGAGTTCGGAGATCCGCCGTATAAGAGAGTTCTCTATAACACAAACAAGCTTTTAGGCAGCTGTGAGGGCGTGTTCGGAGTTAAGACCGGCTTTACTGATAAGGCCGGAAGATGCCTGGTCTCAGCCTGCATGAGAGACTCGAAAACGCTTATCTGCGTAACTCTCAATGACAGGAATGACTGGGAGGATCACAAGGCCTTGTATGAGCGCTGTTACGGGTATTATTCAAGACAGACGCTGCCTAAGAGCGGCAGATGTTTTGAAGTGCCGGTCGCGGGTGGAACTGCGGACAGCGTCAGATGCACGGCAGAGAACGTTTCGGCAGTCCTGCTGAGAGACAGAGCGGAAAAATGTGAGGCTAAGATCTATATCCAGCCGTTTGTTTACGCCCCTGTCAAAAAGGGGGACGTTGTCGGTAGTGTAGTGTACTACTACAAGGGCACGCAGATCGCAAGTGCGCAGATCAAGGCCGAAAACTCGGTGAAATATGCAAAAAGCAGTGAAAAGACCGACACATCGTTTGTTGACGTGCTTTTTGATATTTTTGATCTTGTTATATAATTTATCATAAGTGTACAGATAATTGGACAGTTAAGAGGTAAGTATGGAAAAGGTTCGTATACAGAAAATAATCGCGGACAGCGGCCTGTGTTCAAGGCGCAAGGCCGAGGAATATATCGAAAGCGGTAGGGTGCTCGTCAACGGGAGAAGGTGTTCTCTCGGAGACAAGGCGCTGCCGGATAAGGATATTATTACTGTTGACGGAGAAAAAATAGGTGCTGTCAGAAAAAGACGGCTCTATTACATAATGATGCACAAGCCGAGGGGCTATGTGACGACAATGAAGGACGACCGTGACAGAAAATGCGTCACTGATCTTCTGAAGGGGCTGCCTGACAGGGTCTACCCCGTGGGGCGGCTTGATAAGAATTCAGAGGGGCTGCTGCTGTTTACAAATGACGGTGCCTTTGCAAATGATATAATGCACCCTTCTCACCATGTGACAAAGACCTACCGCGTGACAGTCAGACCTGATATCAATGACGATCAGCTTGTGAAGCTGGCATCGGGAGTTGAGATAGACGGGAAGATGACTGCGGAGTGCTCGGTAGTGGTGCTTGAAAAGCAGCAGGGAAGAGTAGTTCTGCAAATGACGATCCATGAGGGCAGGAACAGACAGATAAGAAAAATGTGTGAGGCTGTCGGGCTTGAGGTCGCAAGGCTCAAAAGAACGGCTATCGGGCCGATAAAGCTCGGGATGCTGCAGCCGGGAGAGTACAGAGAGCTTAAACCGGACGAGCTCAGGGCATTGAGAACTGCTATGATGAAAAAATGATAACGGGCGGCATTGGTGTGCCGCTCTTGTTCTGTAAATTTGCTCAAAGTGTTTTCTAATTATTACAAAATAGTAAATAATTGCGTTATAGCTGAAAAATATCTTGTAAAATCAAGAAAAAAATAGTATAATATATTGTGTATATTTTGAACAATTATTTTGAATGGAGGAAATGGTATGTCAGATACATTTTCGACACTTGAAGAGCTGAAAGCAAAGGTATCTGCTGACAGCGACGCAAGAAAAAGACTTACATATCTGTTCGATGAGGGAAGCTTTACTGAGCTTGATGCTTATGCGCTGTCATGCGGTGAGCTGACGGGCGTTATTACAGCGTTTGGCTATGTTGACGGTAACCCTGTTTACGCTTTCTCTCAGGACATAGGTGTTAAGAACGGTGCTATGACAGAGGCACAGGCAAAGAAGATCTCGAAGGTCTATGATCTTGCCGCTAAGACCGGTGTACCGGTAGTGGCTGTGTATGATTCTTTCGGTGCTGATGTAAGCGACGGTTCAAAGGCTCTGAGCGCTTACGGTGAGCTGCTTGCTCAGGCTTCAAATCTTTCGGGAGTTGTGCTCCAGATAGCTGTTGTTGCCGGAACGTGCGCTGGTTGTGCGGCAATGCTTGCTCAGACTGCTGATCTCACTGTAATGGCAGAGGGCGCTTCGATGTTTGTTGCCGTTAATTCAGATGATGAGGCTTCTGCAAAGAATGCTGCCGCAAACGGTACCGCGGCTGTAGTTTGCGAAGATGACAAGGCTGCTGTTGAGATGGCTGCCAAGCTTATTTCTAAGCTTCCTCAGAATAATCTGTCGCCTGCGCCGATGTATGAATTTGCTGAGCCTGAAACGGCTTTTGCCGATGATGCTGGCAGTGCTGTAAAGGCGATAGCTGATGCTGAAAGCGTAACCGAGATATTTGAGGGCTTCGGAAAGGCCGCATATACTGCTCTTGCTAGTGTGAACGGATCCGCAGTCGGATTTGCTGCCACAAATAAGACCGGTGACAAGCTCACTGCTGATGACTGCACAAAGATCGCTAAGTTCGTCAGACTTTGTGATGCTTTCTCCGTGCCTGTTATAACACTTGTTGATACTGAGGGCTTTGAATCGGACGACAAGACTGAGGCTGCCGGCGCTGTAAGGGCTATGTCAAAGCTCTGTCACGCTTATGCTGAGGCTACGACGGTCAAGATATCTGTAGTTACGGGCAAGGCTTACGGTGCAGCATTTATCGCTCTGGCAGGAAAGGGTGCTAATGCTGATCTTTCCTACGCGCTTGATACTGCGGTGATCTCTGCGCTGGCTCCGGTAACGGCAGTTGAGTTCCTTGAGCATGACAAGCTCAAGGGTGCTGACGATACCGCTGCTGCAAGAGAGCAGCTTGCGAAAGAATATTCAGCGTCTCAGGCAAGTGCTGCGGCTGCAGCTGCCAACGGAAATGTTGACGGTGTCGTTTCGGCTTATGAGTTAAGAAAGCTTATAGTTGATTTGCTTGATGTGCTTGCAGGCAAGAGAGTTTCGAGACTTCCAAAGAAGCACAGCAATATTCAGCTTTGATAAATTAAAGATTGGTGGTAATTGATATGAAAAGATATAACATAACTGTAAACGGAAAAGCATATGACGTAGCTGTTGAAGAGGTAGACGCAGGCTCTGCTCCTGTTGCTGCCGCTCCTGCCGCACCTGCTGCAGCTCCTGCGCCTGCAAAGGCAGCTCCTGTTGCTGACGGCACAAAGGTAACTGCTCCTATGCCGGGAACTATCCTTGATATCAAGGTCGCAGTTGGCGATACTGTAAAGTCCGGTCAGGCTGTATGCGTGCTTGAGGCTATGAAGATGGAGAATGACGTAAATGCTCCCTGTGACGGTAAGGTGCTCAGCATAAATACTACTAAAGGCTCATCTGTTGAGACAGGTGCTGTTCTTGCAGTGATCGGCTGATCGCTGAGTTGATCGGAAAGGATTGAGTTTATAAATGGGTAAGCTAAAGATTACAGAAACGGTTCTTCGTGACGCTCATCAGTCGCTGCTTGCAACCAGAATGTCGCTCGATGATATGCGCCCGATACTGTCCGAGATAGATAAGGTCGGTTTTTATTCATCTGAGTGCTGGGGCGGCGCTACCTTCGATACCTGTATAAGATTTCTTAATGAGGATCCCTGGGAGAGACTGAGAACGATCAGAAAAGAGATGCCGAACACAAAGCTTCAGATGCTTTTCAGAGGACAGAATATGCTCGGTTACCGCCATTATGCGGATGACCTTGTTGAGTATTTTGTTCAGAAGTCTATCGCTAACGGTATCGACATTATAAGGATTTTCGATGCTCTTAACGATATCAGGAACCTGCAGACCGCTATCAAGGCGGCAAAGAAAGAGCAGGGTCATGCTCAGGTCGCTATCTCATATACTCTCGGTGAGGTTTTCACTCACGAGTATTACGTCAAGTATGCAAAGCAGATCGAGGAGGCAGGCGCTGATTCTATCTGCATAAAGGATATGGCTGCACTTCTTACACCTTATGAGGCTGAGAGCCTTGTTCGCGACCTTAAAGCTGCTGTGAATATCCCTATCCAGCTGCACACGCACTATACGTCAGGTCTTGCTTCGATGTGTATCATCAAGGCCGTTGAAGCAGGTGTTGACGCTGTTGATACAGCAATGTCACCTCTGGCTCTTGGTACATCTCATGCGCCTACTGAGTCGATAGTTGCTACCTTCCAGGGTACCGAATATGATACCGGACTTGATCTTGTAAAGCTCAATGAGATCAGAGACTACTTTATGAAGCTCAGAAAGAAGTACATAGACAGCGGTCTTCTTGATCCTTCGATGCTGGCGGTAAATGTTAATGCGCTGCTTTATCAGGTGCCGGGCGGAATGCTTTCAAATCTGCTTTCACAGCTTAAAGCGGCGGGTAAAGCAGATCAGCTTGACGAGGTTCTCAGAGAGGTACCGAGAGTAAGGAAGGATTCGGGTTATCCTCCGCTGGTAACACCTACCTCGCAGATAGTTGGAACACAGGCTGCGTTCAATGTTATAATGGGCGAGAGATACAAGACCGTTACCAAGGAATTCAAGGGAATGGTAAAGGGTGAGTACGGTAAGACACCTGTTGAGATCGATCCTGAGTTTCGGAAGAAAATACTTGGCGATGAAGAGGCTATCACCTGCAGGCCAGCAGACCTCCTTGAGCCTGAGCTTGAGACTATGAGGGCTGAGGCTGCCGAGTGGATAGAGCAGGAAGAGGATGTTCTCACCTATGCTATGTTCCCGCAGGTGGCTCCGAAGTTCTTTAAAGAGCGCAGAGACCGCAAGTATGGTATAGATACCAAGCACTCTGATGCTGAAAACAAGGTACACCCTGTATAAGATTATTTCAGGCAGTCTTCGGGCTGCCTGTTTTTTGCTGTAATAATCGTAAATAATTTGTAATTAAAAATAATATATGAAACTATTGAAAAATACGAAAAAGTATGCTATAATATCAGCAAGCTGAAATTATTGGCTTATTGTGTTTCAAGGTCTGAGATCACGTTCAGACCTGATACAGAACAGGAAACGGAGGTCAAGATCTATGCCTGGATTTATTGCTGATCTGAGCTCTACGGGTCTTATGATCTTTTGGGCGGTCGCTTTTGTGTTCTTCCTGATAGTTGAGGCATCAACTGCTGCGCTGGTGTCGATCTGGTTCGCAGTCGGTGCGCTGGTAGCGATGTTTTTTGCGCTTGCCAAGCTAGGATTTGTTGCTCAGCTGTTTGCGTTTGTTATCACATCAGCGGTTGTGCTGGTATTTACCCGGCCGCTCGCAAGAAAGATCAACAACAAAAAAGTTCCGACGAACTTTGAGCTTGACGTCGGAAAGACAGCTCAGGTGATCGAAAAGATCGACAACACAAAAAACAGCGGAAGAGTCAAGCTGGACGGTACATTCTGGTCTGCAAGATCTGAAAGAGGCGAACAGATCGAGGAGGGCAGAGATGTGACGGTAGTCAGGGTCGATGGTTCCAAGCTGATAGTAACTCAAAAGGTAAGCTGATCTCAGGAGGTATTTATTATGGATGATATTGCTCTTATTATAATCGCGGTAATCGGATTTATAATCATTGTGGGACTTATCCGCTGTGTAAGGATAGTTCCTCAGGCTTATGTGTTCGTAGTTGAAAGACTTGGCACGTTCCACGCATCGTGGGGGACGGGTCTTCATCTGAAATTCCCGGTAATTGACAGGGTAGCAAAAAAGGTTTCGATCAAGGAACAGGTAGTTGATTTCAAGCCGCAGTCGGTAATCACGAAGGATAACGTAACTATGCAAATAGATACGGTCGTATTCTTCCAGATAACGAATGCGATGCAGTTTGCATACGGTGTAGAGAGACCTATCTCCGCTATCGAGAACCTCACTGCCACAACTCTTCGTAACATCGTCGGTGACCTTGATCTTGAAGCAACTCTTACTTCAAGAGATATCATTAACACGAAGATCACTGCAATACTTGATGAAGCAACAGACCGCTGGGGAATCAAGGTGCAGAGGGTTGAGCTGAAAAACATTATCCCGCCTCGTGAGATACAGGATGCCATGGAAAAGCAGATGAAGGCAGACCGTGAGAGACGTGAGAAGGTAATTCAGGCTGAGGCTGAGAAGAAGTCTCAGATACTTGTTGCTGAGGGTGAAAAGGAGTCTAAGATCCTTAAGGCTCAGGCTGAGAAGGAGTCACAGATCCTTGCGGCAGAGGCTGAAAAGCAGTCAATGATACTCAGAGCAGATGCAGTCAAGCAGCAGAAAATGCTTGAAGCAGAGGGTGAAGCTCAGGCTATACAGATGGTACAGCAGGCACTTGCTGAGAGTATCGAAAAGCTCAATGACGCTAATCCTAACGATCAGGTGCTCAAGCTCAAGAGCCTTGAGGCGTTCCAGAAGGCTGCTGACGGCAAGGCTACCAAGATAATTATCCCGAGTGAGATACAGGGTATCGCGGGACTTGTTTCCGGGATCAAGGAAGCTGCCAACGACAAGAATATCCAGTAATAAAAAGGCGCTGTGTTCATCACAGCGCTTTTTTCATGCTCTTTTTCTGATAGATATTTCTCCTGAGGTTATCGTTTCCTGCTTACCGTCTTCGTACCTGACGATAAGTGCGCACTCGTCATTGACGCCAAGCATAGTTGCCGGAACCGTTTTATCGCCCCTGATAAGGTTTATCTGCTCACCTACCCAGATAAGCCTTTTTTTGTATTCAGCCAAATATGCGTTTTCTACTCCGCTGGTATAGAGCTCAAAAAAGCTGTTTAAAAGACAGGCTGCCATTTTGTTTTTTGCATCAGCTGTCCTTTTAGAGAGTACTGCTCCTGCCGTGTCTTTTATCTCGTCAGGGAAGCCTTCCTTCGGCTCATAGATGTTAATGCCGATGCCGCATACTGCGTAGTCAAGTCCACCGCTCTCCATATCAAGAGATGCTTCCGTCAGTATGCCGCAGATCTTTCTGCCGCCTATATAAACATCGTTTACCCATTTGATATCTGTATTCACGCCGAAAGCCTTCTGTGCCGCAACAGCAACGGAAACAGCCGCCAAGGTCGTTATCCTGACTGCCCTATCAGCCTGCATTTTTGGCCTTAAAAGTATACTCATATACAGCCCTGAATCAGCCGGCGAAAAGAATGAGCGGCCGAGCCTGCCTTTGCCGCCTGTCTGCTGGGCAGCTATTGCAACGGTGCCTTCCTTGGCGCCTTTTTCAGCTAGGGATTTGATATAGTTGTTGGTCGAATCTATTGTGCTGAAAACCTGAATATCTAGATCATCAAGCTGTTTATCCAGATGCTTTTTTATCCCGTCAAGGCTCAGGATATCTGATGCCTTATCCAGCTTATAGCCCTTGTTAGTAACGGCATCTATCGCATAGCCATCGCTTTTCAGAGCTTTTACAGCCTTCCATACCGCACCTCTTGAGCAGTTGAGCTTAAAAGCTATCTCTTCGCCGGAAATGTATTCGCCTAAATTGTTTTCAAGAATATTGGCGACCTGCTGCTTTACAGTCACATTAACACCTTCTTATTAGTATTACTATACATATTATATCAGATTGTTTTTTGATTGTAAATAGGGCAGGATTTCTTATGTAAAAAACGACTTATAATATGCAGCTCAAAATTTGTGCAAAATGACAAAGCATATTATTTGCATTTTCTCTGATAATGTTGTATAATATAATAGTATATTTGTGAATTGAAAAGGAAGATGTTAATGCTATACGATCTGTTGATGGACGTGAACGGCACCTTTGCCTCATTTGTCAGCATAAGCTGCACGTTTCTGATATCGTTTTTGTCAATAGTTTATTTTAAGGGTATACTGCCAAAGGATCAGGGCAGGGAGTTTGCCGTGAACGGTGCGCTCTCAGAAGGTAAACCAAGAGGTGCGGGCATTGTGTTCGTAACGACGTTTTGCCTGTGTACGGCACTGTTTATGCCGCTTGATCTTGAGAACATTCTTTATCTTGTGTTTATCTACGGTGCTATGCTCAGCGGTTATCTTGACGATGCTGCCGAGGTTCCGTGGGGAAACCTGAAAAAGGGACTAATCGACCTTGTGATAGCACTGGGCTCTGCGATAACATATTATGCCTATAACGGTTCCGATGTAAGGATATTCCTGCTGGATTCAAAGATACACATACCTATGGTGCTGTTTGTTATACTCGGTGCCGTGCTGGTATGGACAGCTATCAATGTTACGAACTGCACAGACGGTGTTGACGGCCTTTGTGCAACACTTGTGATGATAGTTATCGCGGTGCTTATGTTCAGCGGCCTGCTAAGGGTCAGCGACAGGATCCTTCTCACAATAATGCTCATAACTCTCGGTTCATACCTCTGGTTCAACTGTTCGCCCAGTATGCTCCTTATGGGAGATGCTGGCTCCAGAGCGCTGGGTGTGTTCCTTGCGGTTATTTTCCTGAAAACAAAGGCACCTTTCCTGTTTATCCCGTTTGCTCTGGTTATAATACTGGACGGCGGACTCGGGCTTCTCAAAGTGTCTTTTATCAGATTTTTGAAGCTAAAAAACTTTATGAAGAACATCAGGACCCCTCTGCACGATCATGTCAGAAAGAACAAGGGCTGGTCGGATACTCAGGTGGTAATGAGGTTTTCCCTTATGCAGATACTGTGCGCTATGCTGTATCTGAGCTTTATTAGATGATCTTCGGAGTTGATTTGAGATAAATAAGAGATTAAACTATGTGTTTGATGTTTTTCTGATACTGTTGATAGGAGCTCTCACCTTCAGGCTGTTGTTCAGGACCGAAGAGCTGCCTGACATTATCAGACTGATCGGCCGTGCGGACAAGCTGTGGCTGCTCGTAGGGCTTCTGTTCGTTTTCTGCTTTGTTGCAGGTGAGTCGGCGATCATCAGGTATATGCTCAGGCTTTTCAAGGTAAGGCTGCCGTTTGCAAGGTGCCTGAAGTATTCGTTCATCGGGTTCTTCTTCAGCTATATAACGCCGTCTGCGTCAGGCGGCCAGCCGGCACAGATGTACTATATGAAAAAGGACGGCATAAAGCTTGGCCATTCAACACTGATAATGATGGTGATAACTGCCGCTTACAAGGCCGTGCTGGTTTTTCTGGGTCTGTTTTTCCTTATTTTCAGATACAGCTATATAATCAGTCATGTCGGCGGTCTCTGGTGGCTGATGCTGATAGGCTTTGTGCTCAATGTTGCATTTATTATAGGGCTTATGTTTTTGTTCCTCAGGCCGCTTTGGGCAAAAAGCCTTGCCAGAAAACTCATCAGGCTGCTCATTATAGTCAGGATACTGAATAAGAAAAACTATGAGAGATATGTCAGACGCATATCGAGGGTTTGCGATACCTATATGGTTGGCGCTGAATATATTAAGCATAACGTTAAGGCCGTTATAAGAATATTTCTTATCACGCTGGTGCAGAGATGCTTTCTGCTATCTGTTACCTGGGTCGTGTATAAGTCCTACGGTCTTTCGGGTACGCGGTTTATAGATATTATCGCTATACAGGCGATAATTGGCATAACCGTTGAGATGCTGCCTTTGCCGGGTGCTGCCGGAATAACCGAGGGTTGCTTCTCGCTTATGTATGTCGGGGTGTTCCCGAATATGTACCTGAAGCCGGCACTGCTTCTGAGCAGGGGACTCAGCTTTTACGCTTTGCTTCTGACGGGTGCGGCAGTGACGCTGGCAGCTCATATAATAATGATAAGAAAGGAAAAACGTTCTGTTTAAGACGTTAAAATGGAGGATAGATCAAAATGATAGGATTTTACAATTATACTGTTATCCTTACATATCTGAGCCTTTGCTCGGCTGTGTTCGGAATAACTCAGGTGTTTGAGGGGCACGAGCCTATCGCTATACTGTGCCTGCTGATCTCAGGTATCTGCGATCTTTTTGACGGTAAGGTCGCAAGGCATAAGAAGGACAGAACAGATCAGGAAAAGGTATTCGGCATACAGATAGATTCCCTAGCAGACATTGTATGCTTCGGCGTGCTGCCTGCGTGTATAGGCTACAGCCACGGCTTTAACTATGGCCTTGGGCTTATATCCTCAGTTCTTATCGTTTTGTGCGGCCTTATCAGACTTGGCTACTTCAACGTTATGGAGGAGGAACGCCAGCGTACAAGCTCTGAGAACAGAAAGGAATATCAGGGTCTTCCTATAACTACCTCATCTATTATCCTGCCCCTTATCTTCCTTGGAAGACACAACATACCTATCAAAGCTTACCCATATGTTTTTCAGGGGTTTATGATACTGCTGGCGATATTGTTCGTGGTTGATTTCAAGGTGAAAAAGCTTTCGGCAAAGAGCATATTCATTATGTTTACTCTGGCAGCCCTGATAATCCTCGGCTTCTGGCAGTTCACTCCGAGACATCGCTAAGTTATAAAAAAGGAGCGTTCAATTATGAAATACCGTGACAGAACAGGAAGAGAATACATCAGAACGACAACACAGGACAGCTTTCTCGATGCTGCCTACAAAAGTATGCCCGGCAGGGCGCTTATGAGGTTTATATCACTGCCTGTTTTTTCAAAATGTGCACACTTTCTGCTTTCGTCAAAGCTCTCTGTGCCGTTTATATTTGATTTTGCTCAGAAAAACCATGTAGATATGTTTGATTACGAGGACAGGATGTATACCTCGTTCAATGATTTCTTTATCAGAAAGATAAAGCCCGGCAGGCGTTTTATAACTAAGGATGACAGAAAGCTTATCTGTCCTTCCGACGGTAAGGTATCGGCTTATGAGATAGCTGATTCAGATACGTTCATCATCAAAAATTCGGTGTATACGGTGGAGTCTCTTCTCAGAGACAAAAAGCTTGCCGACAGGTTCTGCGGCGGATATGCTGTCATCATCAGGCTGACGCCCGACAATTATCACAGGTATGTATATCCCGCAAACGGTGTGAAGAGCCACGACAGAGTGATCAAGGGCTCACTTCATACTGTGAATACGGTGATAAACAATTACATACCGGTCTATAAAGAAAACACAAGGAACTACTGTCTTATCAGGACAGAGAAGTTCGGTGATCTGATACAGATGGAGGTCGGCGCTATGATGGTGGGCAGGATAACGAACGCTCACCCTTATGGCAGGCGAACAGTCTACCGCGGAGAGGAGAAGGGTTACTTTGAATTCGGCGGCTCAACGATAGTCCTCCTGCTTGAGAAGGACAAGGTAGAGCTTTCAAAGGATCTTCTCAGAAACACCCGTGACGGTTTTGAAACTGAGCTTTTGCAGGGTGCTGTTATCGGTGAGAGCAGAAATTTCTGATCTGATAATATAAGGGGTTATTTGATGTATATATTGAATTATGAGCAGTTTGATTCTGAAAACAGCTATATAGGCTCTGATCTCGGCGTTACGTGTTATGACGGCAGAACTGTTTTCAAGACCTGGTCTCCGCTTGCCACAGGTGTATACTTGAATCTGTATCTTGACGGCGAGGGCGACAACAGGTCGGAGACACTGCCTATGGAGAGAAATGAGCACGGAGTCTGGGTGGTCGAGCTGATGCATGACTGTGTGGGTATGTTTTATACCTTCACATTTGAGTTTGACCACAAAAACAGATATGAGACGATAGATATTTATGCAAAGGCCTGCGGAGTAAACGGCAACAGGGGAGCTATAGTAGATCTGAGAAAGACTGATCCTGTCGGCTGGGACAAGGTGAAAAAGCCTAAGTGTAAAAATGCCTGCGATGCAGTTATCTATGAGTGTCACGTAAGAGATTTTTCTATTGATGCAACATCCGGTGTTGAAGCTTCTCACAGAGGAAAGTTTCTTGGTTTTACCGATAAGAAAACATCTTATAACGGCGTGCCTACGTGTCTTGCTCATCTCAAAGAGCTCGGAGTTACCCACGTTCAGCTATTGCCGGTGCAGGATTATGCAACTGTAGATGAGGCAAGGCCTGATAAAGCACAGTATAACTGGGGATATGACCCAAAGAACTATAACTGCCTTGAGGGCTCATACAGCTCAGACCCTGCTGACCCGGCGGCAAGGATAAAAGAGTTCAAGCAGCTTGTAATGGCTTTGCATAAGGCCGGGATAGGCGTTATTATGGACGTTGTGTATAATCACACCTATTATACCGAGGAATCTGCTTTTGAAAAGTCGTTCCCGTACTATTATCACAGGCTGACGAATGAGGGCAAGTTCTCAAACGGCTCCGGCTGCGGAAATGAGACTGCCTCTAATCATACGATGATGAGAAAGTTCATGCTCGATTCTCTGAAATTCTGGGTCGAGGAATACAAGGTCGACGGCTTCAGATTTGACCTGATGGCTCTTCACGATATTGAGACTGTGAACATCATCAGAGATGAGCTCAATAAGATCGACCCTCAGCTTCTGATGTACGGCGAGGGCTGGACGGGCGGAGAGTCTCCGCTTGCATCTGATAAGCTCGCGTATAAGTGGAACTCGTACCAGTTCGGAAGAGTCGGGCTTTTCAACGATAATATAAGGGACTCGATAAAGGGTGGTACCTTCAACCCTTATGAGACAGGCTATATAAGCGGAAACAGAAATGCCACAGCTGTGTTGAGACGCGGCATAGTAGGCTCTGTGCCGCATTTTCAGATAGACAATGCGAGAGAAGCCTGCTGGGCTTATGAGCCGACACAGTCGGTAAACTATTGTGAGGCGCACGATAACCACAC
>CACXFU010000145.1 GCA_902767035.1 uncultured Ruminococcus sp. | reverse complement strand
GGGCTTCTACGTAGACACCAATCCCTCCATAGAGTATCGTGTCCAGCCGCGCGGCGAGCGCCGTGTCCAGCCGTGCGGCGAGCACCGTGTCCAGCCGTGCGGCGAGCACCCGGTTTTATTTCAGCTTTTGCTTCTGTAACTCGCCGGCCGTCCTCAGTATAAGCTCTCTCGGCGCAAGCTTTGACAGCGACGCCGCTGCCTTCATTCCCTTGCCGGGAATTATTATCAGCTTTCTTCTGAACAGCCCCTCGATGCCCTCTTTTGCGCATTCCTCGGCAGATATTGCCGATACGCCGAATTCGCACCCTGCAACATCGTTGAACTCTGTGTCAACAGGCCCCGGGCACAGTGCCGAGATGTGTACGTTCGCACCGATGCTCCTGAGCTCTTCGCTGATTGAGCTCGTAAGGCTGACAACATATGCCTTTGTTGCATAGTAAGCCGCCATCAGAGGGCCTCCTGCCATAAGTCCGGCAGAGGACGCCACATTTAATATATAGCCCCTGTCGGCCGCAATAAAGTCTTTAATGAAAAGCTTTGTCAGTATATGAACAGCCGTAACGTTAGTGTCTATCATTCTGAGCTCTGTGTCAAGGGGAAGCTCGTCAAACCTGCCGATAGCGCCGAAGCCTGCGTTGTTTATGAGTACAGTCACATTCTCGCTTTTTACCTGCTCGTAAAGCTCGAGGCAGCCCTCTCTCGACGATAAGTCGCACACCATGACCCTGCTCTCACTGTCAAGGTCATCAGCAAGCTCTTCAAGCCTCTGCTTTCTTCTGGCAGCGAGAATCACCCTAAAGCCCCTCTGGCTGAGCTGTTTTGCCATCTCTCTTCCGATACCGGAGCTTGCTCCAGTGATAAGTGCAGTTCTTGCCATGATAAGTTCTCCTTTCAGGATAACAATGATTTCTGATATTTTACCATAGTTATGTAAACTTGTCAACAAAACCTATTGACAAAGCGCGTCATTTATGAGATAATATTAAATAGTACTAATATATTATACTACAAAACAGAGGAGTTTATATACTATGAGCGCTACACTTTGTATTCTTGCGGCAGGTCTGGGATCAAGATTCAAGGGAGGTATAAAGCAGCTTGAACCTTTTGGTCCCAATGGCGAGATCATAATGGACTACTCCGTTTATGATGCTCTGGAGGCCGGCTTTGATAAAGTTGTTTTTGTCATCAGAAGGGATATCAAGGATGCCTTCGATGAGATGATAGGCAGAAGAATAGCTAAACACGCAAACGTTGAGTACGTTTTTCAGGAGCTTGATATGCTGCCGAGAGGGTATGCTCTCAACCCTAAGAGGACGAAGCCCTGGGGTCACGGCCATGCGGTGCTTTGTGCATCTATTGCGGTGAATGAGCCGTTCGCTGTCATCAATGCTGATGATTTTTACGGCAAGGAGGCTTACAGGCTGCTTTATAAGTTCCTCACCAGCGAGCAGGGAAGCGATAAGCTTCATCTCGCAATGGCAGGGTTTATTCTGAAAAACACTCTCAGCGAGTACGGCTCAGTGAACAGAGGCCTTTGCATCGAGAATGACGGTATGCTCACCGATGTTACCGAGACCTACAACATCAGACGCGAGGCTGACGGCAAGGTCTATTCCGGCAAGGAGGACGCTGTGGAGGTCGATGAGAACTGCTACGCTTCTATGAATATGTGGGGTATGCCTGCAAGGTTCATGGAAAGGCTTAGAGATAAGTTTGATGAGTTCATCAAAAATAACGGTGACAGCTTAACGGCTGAGTTCCTTCTCCCTGCGGCTATAGATGAGATGATAAAGTCAGGTGAGGCTGACTGTGCAGTGCTTCCAAGCCATGACCGCTGGTTCGGTGTGACCTATGCGGAGGACAAGCCCAAGGTGAAAGAGGAGATAGCGGCGCTTATCGCAAGCGGTGCTTACCCCGAGAAGCTCTGGAAGGACTAATTGGTTTCATATTTTTATAATCTGTAAATATTTTTGTATATATTGCTCGATTTGTTTAGTGATATTTGTCAGGTGTGCACAAGAAAACGTTTGCATATTTGTGTTATATGCCGATTGAATTTTTTAATCAAATCAAGTACAATATAGATAATAAACTAGGAAAGGAAGTTTTAGAAATGAAACTTAGAAAGATTTTCGCAGGCATGGCAGCTTCTGCTATAGCAATGTCAACAATGTCTATCGCAGCCAGCGCTGATTCTGCTAACCTTGCAGCACCTTTCAAGGCAGGTGTTTGCTATCAGACAAACCAGTGGGATTTCAGAAACTCAAATGATAAGGCTAAGACTATCGGAAACGATGGCTGCTTCCCGTATCAGGGCATTGGTGTAGGCGGCACACTTGGTTTTGACACTAACGTATCTATCTCTGATACCGAGATCCAGTATGACGGAACCTATACAGTATCTATCGGCACAAGCGGCACACTCACAGGTCTCCAGGCTGATGACGGCACGACCTATGATGTTGAGTGGCAGCTCAACGATCCCGCTCCCGAGGACGGTTCCGCTGAGGCTGAGAGGTTCAACCTTCTTTCAATAGGTACTGACCTTGAGCTTGATGACAAGCCCAGCAAGACAGATGATGTTGCAACTGTTAACGGCGCACAGCTTTCATTCTCTGATGTAACAGCAGAGTGGGGCGGCAACAGCTACAGCTTTGATGCTTATGCAAAGGGCGATGCAGCTGTACTTACTATCTGCCTCGTAAACAGCTATGATGATGACGGCGAGCTTGCTAAGACACTGACAATGCCTTCTCGCGGCGATACCATCACAGTTACATTCACGATTTCCGGTCTTGGCGCTGATCCTAACGCAGCTCAGGGCGGCGAAGGTGAAGGCAGCGGCAACGGCAATACTAATTCTTCACAGACCGGTGCTGACAACAGCTCTTCAAAGAAGTCTGATGATTCTTCAAAGGGCACAACAAGCACTGCCGGCACAACAAAGACCACCACAACAGGCGGCGGCACAGCTGCAGCTACAGGTACATCTGATGCTACAGATACCACAGCAGCTACCGGTGCTACAGCAGGTCTCGTATTTGCAGGTATCGCTCTTGCAGGTGCAGCAGTTGTTGTAACCAAGAGAAAGTAATCTCTATCTTTGAAATTTTAAGAGACTCACTTATGTGGGTCTCTTTTTTTGTGCGATTTTGAGAAAAGTTACAAAAAAGTAAAAAAAGTTGAAAAAGCCACTAGACAAAAAGAAAAATGTATAGTATAATGATTATTACGATAGTAGTATGTGGAGTGGCTTATGAGAGTTATTACGGGTTCATGCAGAGGAAAAAAGCTTAAAACACTGGAGGGCACCGATACAAGACCTACCTCGGATATGGTCAAGGAGGCTGTGTTCTCAATAATACAGTTTGAACTGCCCGGGGCTCAGGTGCTCGATCTGTTTGCAGGTAGCGGTCAGCTCGGGATAGAGGCGCTGAGCAGAGGGGCTGAGCATTGCGTGTTTGTGGATAAGAACCCGGAGGCCGTTAAGATAGTCAGAGAGAATGTATCTGACTGCGGGTTCGTGAAGCAGTCAAGGATACTGGGAATGGACAGCGTTGAGTATCTGAAAACTGCAAAGAGCGGTCTTGATATCGCGTTTGTTGACCCGCCTTACAGAATGGGGCTTATTGAGAAGGCTCTGCCGCTGCTTGATGAAAAGCTCAATGAAGGGGCTTTTGTTATCTGTGAGCACGAGAGGGAGCTTACACTTCCCGATGAGGTCGGAAGGCTCACTCTGCATAAGAGATACAGGTATGGCAAAATTGCGCTGACAGTTTATAAAATACCGATGAAGGACGAGGAAGAATAATGAGGATAGCTGTTTGCCCGGGTAGCTTTGACCCGGTTACTCTGGGGCATCTTGATATAATAAACAGGGCTTCAAAGCTGTTTGACAAGGTGATAGTGCTTGTTTCATTCAATGCGAATAAGTCATCTGCTGCTTTTTCTGTTAAGGAAAGAATGGAAATGATACTTGAGACCACAGGACATCTTGATAATGTGGTGGTAGACTGCTACAGCGGACTGCTGGCCGATTATCTTAAGCAGACGGGTGCTGTCGCTATCGTAAAGGGTCTGAGGGCGGTATCTGACTTTGAGTATGAGTTCCAGATGGCGCTTGCAAACAAAAAGCTCTATGACGGTGCAGAGACGGTCTTTCTGAACACAACGGGTGAGAATATGTTCCTCTCATCAAGTGTTGTAAAGGAGATCGCAAGCTTCGGCGGCGATATTACGGACTTTGTACCCGGAGCGATAAGAAACAGGATCTTTGACAGGCTTTTTGATCCGACAAGGCAAAAGCCTGACCAATAAACAAGGATATTCATGAAACGACATTTTTTGACGTTGACTAAAATTACAGAAAGGGTGTTATAAATGGCTGAACAGAAGTTGACTTTGGAGGAATCGTTTGAGCGTATGGAGGAGGTCCTTGACAAGGCTTCGACTATGCCGTTCTCATCTAAAAAGGTGATAGATGCCGAGCTGATGAGACAGTACATAGATGAGGCAAGGATCAATATGCCTGCAGAGATCAGACAGGCACAGGATACTCAGCGCGACAGACAGGCTATACTGGCGGAAGCTTCCAAAGAGGCTGACGATATAATCAGAAAGGCAAAGGAAGATGCAAAGAAGCTTGTATCTCAGGAGGCAGTTATCCAGCAGGCTACAGACTATGCTAAGCAGATAATCGCTGAGGCTGACAAGCAGGCTGCTGATATCGTTGCTCAGGCAAGAGCTAAGGACAAGGCTATCAAGGAGGCACTTTCGGATAATCTGAACAAGTCTCTGACTGAGGCCGCAAACATCCTTTCTAAGAGCCTGAAGGACGTTAACGACACAAAGGACGCAGTTGCAAAGCTGAACCCGAATGCAGAAAAGACCGAGAATAAGGCTGAAAAGTCTTCAAAGGAAGAAAAGGGTAAGTAATAAGCTAAAACTAAAACAGCACCGAAAAAACTTCGGTGCTGTTTTTTTATCTCGTCTTATATATCCTGACGATTTCTTCTGCTATCTCAACGGGCGTAAGCGAGCCGCTCACTATGCAGTTCGAGTTCGCAGTGTAAAGCGGCTTACGGTATTCGTAACGCTCAAATAGCTCCTCACGGGTAGAATTGAATGCTATCGGGCGGTGAGGGTCGTCTTTGATACGGCTGTAGCAGGTGTCAAATTCGGTGTCGATAAAAACTACCAGACCCGCACTCTTGGCAAGCCTGCCGTTTTTTTCACTGAGAAGCGCTCCGCCGCCGGTCGCTATAACCTTGCACTCGCCTGACAAAGCTTCAAGCGCCTTCGTCTCAGCCTCGCGGAAGTACGGCTCGCCCTTTTTTTCAAATATCTCGGGGATAGTCATTCCCTCGGTCTGCTCGATATAGGCGTCCAGATCAATGCAGGAGGTGCCCAGCTTTTTTGAGAGCACCTTTCCAACTGTTGACTTTCCGCACCCCATAAAGCCGCAGAGAAATACCGGTCTTGCGTTCATTATTTAAAATCCCTTTCGACTATGTCTTCCATTTCTGTGATTATTCCTGCTACCTCATAATCGGTGTAGGTGTCGCCGTCCCAGATCTCATGAGCGGAAACAGCCTGCCAGACCAGCATCGCCATACCGCCGGAGGCTGCCTTGCCGGCTGCACGGGCCTTTCTGATGAGAACCGTCTCACGCGGGTTGTATATAACGTCGAACACAGCCTTGCTTGCAGCTATCACTTCATCGGTGACGGGGCAGGCATCGCTTTTCGGGTACATTCCGACAGGGCAGGCATTCATCAGCAGGTCATAGGTAACAGAGGTGTCTATCTCTGTGTTCCTGACTATGCTTATATCGGCGTCACTTTTCATTGAAAGGATCTCGGCCTTTGCCTGTTCTGCAAGGGGGACATCGCTCTCAAGCACAGCTATGGTGAGCTGTGCTCCCTCAAGAGCTGCTTCTATCGCCATCATTCTGCCGACGCCGCCGCACCCTATAAGAAGAACTCTCCCTGAAAGGGCAACGCCCATTGCTGACACTGTTCTGAGAAAACCGTCACAGTCAGTGTTATAACCTGTATGTACGCCGTTTTTATTGTCGATACAGTTGACGGAATTATATCTCTTTGCGGAATCCGCAAGCTTGTCGCAGTGAGAGATTATCCCTATCTTGTGGGGAATGGTTATGTTCATGCCGTCAAGAGCCGCGAGCCTTTCAGCGTTTTGTTCAAGCTCATCGGGAGTGAGCTCGATTATCTCATAGGAGTAATCTCTCCCCCTGAGCCTGAAAAGCCTGTCATGTATCGGCGGAGACATTGTGTGTTTAAGTGACTGTCCGAGTAATGCATATTTTCCCATGGTATCTGTCCTTTCAGAGTTCGATCTTCACTGCGCGT
>CACXFU010000144.1 GCA_902767035.1 uncultured Ruminococcus sp. | reverse complement strand
CCAGCCTTACTGCGTCGGATTTATGCACTCTGACAAAAAATCTGACTGCGCAATACGCACACAATGGTCGTGCGGTGTTGCCTTAATGTATGCTATAGTGCTCGCCGCACGGCTGGGCGTCGCGCATAAAACTGATCTGTCAACAGCTTTGCACGCGCGGCTTTACATTTGCTGATCAATATGATATAATGACAGCGGTTTATTAATTCAAAAGGCGGTAACTGAATTGGAAAACACAACAAGTCTCAAAGCGAAAGTAATATGCGTGATGATCACGTTTGTTCTGTCGGCAGCTATCTTTCTGGCGGCAGCATGGCAGCTGAGCCTTTACAATGATCTGAAAAGCAGCTGCACGGCGGAGATAGCCGGGATAGTAGATCAGAAATCAAAGGGCAGGGTGAGCAGCATCGACCCTGCCGATAAAAGATACCTTTCCAGCAACAGCAGGAAAAAGTTCTGGATACATATCAAGGTAAAGCCTGCCGAAGATGCCCCTGGGGATTTCAGGATAAGGACTATATACGCTGACAACGGCCCCGAAAAGGTGGGCGATCTGCTGACGATACACTATTCTCCCGATGACCCTGACAAATACTATATCAGTGACAGGGTGGACTATTATAAAGCAGCAGCGACTGTTGCATTTGTGTTAGGTGCTCTGGTGTTTGCCGGAGCAGTACTTCTGGCGGTGTATGTTTACCGTTCTGAAAAAGCCCGTAAGCAGAGAGAATTGTCATTATGACGATCAGAGCTTTCATACAGCACAGCTCATCATTTTGCGGCATTTCTGAACAGGCTCTTTTTAAGCTCTTTTATATAGCACTCTCCGATATCGCTGAGGGTGCCGTATTTTTTTGTTATGTAGCCTATTTCCATAATACTGTTCTGGTTTGCGCTGTCCTCGCGGAAGGGCACCACAACATAGTCGCTTCCGCTCAGCTCCTCACAGAGTATCCCAGAGCACAGCGTGTAGCCGTAAAGCGCCTTCATCATCTCACCCATTGCAGAGCGGTCAGTCGCCTTTATCATTCTCGGATAGATGTTCTCGCTGAGTATCTCTTCGGCATAAAGATAGCCGTCTTTACCGTTCTGTTCAAATGATAGACAGGGATAAGGCTCAAGCATCTGTAGGCTTATCGATCCTTCCCCTGCAAGAGGGTGACCGCGCCACAGGTAAACATAGGCTTTGCACTTTATCATTTCCGTAAAGGTCAGCTCGTTTTCTTCAAGAAGCTTATTTATCGGCTTGCGGTTAAAGTTTGATATGTACAGAACGCCTATCTCACTTTTAAGGCTGCCCACATCACCGATTATCCGCTGGGTCTCGGTCTCTCTTATGGCAAACTCAAATTCAAGAGTGTTGAACTGCTTTACCGTTTCGATAAAGGCGCTCACCGCAAACGAGTAGTGCTGCGTCGATACACCGAACTTTCTCTTCATATCCTTATCTATGTATTTCTCGCACACAAGCTCATACTGTCTGTATATCTGTCCGACGCTCTGCAAAAAGTCGGCGCCCTCTGCCGTCGGTACAGCGCCCCTGTGCGTTCTCAGAAAAATGCTTATCCCAAGCTCCCGTTCAAGCTCTCTTACTGCGCTGGTGAGCGTCGGCTGAGAAATACCGAGCCTGTCTGCGGCCTTGTTCATTGAGCCGCAGTCCGCTATCGTAAGAGCATAGCTTATCTGCTGTAATGTCATGTTTCCTACTCCTTTACTATGGAATATTAGAATGATATCACATATAAATTCTTTTGTCAACCTTCTGCCCCATACATAAGTTTTATTGATAGTTATAAATAAAATCTATCACTGAACGATTTTGTGATAGCGTTATCTTATAACACAAGAAAAAAGCCGCTGCTTTCCTTCGGGAGGGCAGTGCTTTTTTTGGCGCAAACCGCGCAGCTGCGCCCTTGACAGCGTTATCACATTTTCGCGCCCTGAAAACCGGCAAGGCGAAGGATCGGCCCTGTTTTGCGCGCTTCTGAGCCGTTTTATGCGGTTTTTGCCCTTGCCGTGAGCAAACGTTATCACGGATTTTCATTGCTTTTTCCGGTTTTATGCCGTAAAATGAAACACATCAAAGGCGGACGCACAAGAAGACCCTGTTCGCCTATACCATAAGGAGGAAAACATATGAAAAACAAAAAACTCATTTCACTGGCACTGGCTCTTGCACTGGGTGTGACATCTATGACAGCCTGCCCAGTATCCGAATCAAGCAGCAGTGCAAGCTCAAAAACATCAACAGCTGCTAAGAACGGTGACTTCAAGTACGGAGAGATAGACATTCCCGGAAAGGACGGAGCGCTCTGCGGCGCACCTATCTATATAGCCTATGAGAACGGCTATTTTGCAGAGGAGGGCTTTGACGTAAACCTCATCTCGGCAGACTTCGAGTCAAGAAAGATAGGCCTTAACAACGGCACCATACCGATAGTAAACGGTGACTTCCAGTTCTTCCCGTCGATCGAGAACGGCATCAATGTAAAGGTCGTCGACGGTCTGCACGAGGGCTGCATAAAGTTCGCTGTAAATCCCGATTCCGACATCAGCTCCGTAGAGGACCTTAAAGGCAAAAAGATAGGCGTTGACGAGATAGGCGGCACACCTCATCAGGTCGCATCTCTCTGGCTTGAGAACGCAGGCATCAGCGCTGACCCCTCTGACGGCGAGGTCACATTCCTGCCGTATTCAGACGGAAACTTAGAGTTTGAAGCCCTTGCCAACGGAGAGATAGACGTTGCGGCTCTCTGGGATCCGCTCGGCTCTATCCACGAAAAGGCAGGAGATGTCAAGATAATCTTCGACCTCGGAACAGACCCTTACTTTGCAGGCCATTTCTGCTGCTTCCTGTATGCATCAAACAAGGTGCTGGAGGAAAACCCCGAAGAGGTGGCAGCCCTTCTCAGAGCTTACAGAAAGGCGCAGGAGTGGATATATGAAAACCCCGAGGAGGCAGTTGATATCATAATCAATAAGAACTACGCTTCCATCGAGGATCAGGAGCTTGCGGTCGAGCTTGTAAAGAGCTACGGTTATCCCTCGGCAGCTGAGCACAGCGAAGAGTGGGACAAGAGAGTTGAGGGCGACGTAACTTACTTTGTTGACGGGCTCTCCAAGATAGGCTACCTTGAAAGTGATCCTGCACAGTTTGCAAAGGACATTTACCAGAAGGTAGATGTATAATGATCGAAAGCTGACCTTCGGGTTTGCCCAATGAACCTCATAAAATGCGGGGCGGTGGTGAGAAAAATACTTCCGCCCTTGCATTTATATGTGGTTGGATTTTTATGAGTGTTTATTTTATGGAGGTATCATTATGAATGGTGAAGCAGCAGTAAAGCTGGCGGGGCAGGTCAAGGGCAATAGCCCTGACAGAGCAGCCGCCGGAAAACCGAAAGTCGGCTGGAACTACCGGAACAATGCGTATTTTCTTCTGAAAATACTGCTTACGGTCTCGGGGTTCATAGCAGCGATAATAATAAACATAGCCTTTCCGCAGAAGGCTGACATAGATATAAAGACCTATACGCTCAGCGCCTTCGGCTTTGACCTTGATCTGACGATGAATGACGCATATATCTTCGTCATCACGGTGCTGATACTCATTTACGCAGGCGCAGGCGTAAGAGCCTTTTTTGACAGGGCAAGAAGAAAGATATATTCAAAAAACGCAGCCTTTCGCTTTGCGATAGGTATAGCTCTCGCCGTATGGGATATCGGAGGAACGAAGCTGCAGTTCTTTGCACAGCCGTTCTTTCCGGGACCTGCACAGGTGATAGAGGCCTACCTTGCTGACGGTGACTATATAGTACAGAATACGCTCTATTCGCTCAGGCTTTATGCCGCAGGCTTTTCAAGCGGAGTGCTTTTAGGTGTTGGCACAGGTATCCTTATCGGCTGGTTCCCGAAGGTGTATTACTGGGTGTATCCGGTGCTGAAGATCACCGGTGTCGTTCCTGCCGTAGCATGGATGCCCTTTGCGCTGACGCTCCTGCCGAATTCTTTCACTGCGGCAGTTTTCCTGATCGTTATCTGCGCCTGGTTCCAGATAGCTTTTCTTACGGCACAGGGTATACAGTCCACCCCGAAGCAGAGCTATGAGGCCGCACGCATCCTCGGAGGAAACCAGCTCAACCTGATCCTTCACGTAGCTATCCCTCACGCGATGCCCGACATTTTCACAGGCATAACATCTGCAAACGCAATGGCCTTCACGACCCTTGTTATGAGCGAGATGCTCGGTCAGCCGGGAGGTCTGGGATACTATATAAATCAGTCAAAGGTGTGGAGCGCTTACTATAAGGTGCTGGCAGCGATAGTTATAATGGCGGTGCTGTTCTCGCTGATAAACTATCTTATCGGCCTTGTGCAGAAGCGCACTCTCAGGTGGCAGAAAGGGGTAGTGAGAAAATGAGCAGTTCAATAGGTATCAGAAACGTTGAGCGCATATATACAGACGCCGAGGGCGCAAAGGTCGAGGCGCTCAGAAATGTTGACCTGGATATAAGGCCGGGAGAGTTCGTTTCCATCATCGGGCCGTCAGGCTGCGGAAAGACGACACTTCTCAGGCTGATAGCAGGGCTTGACAAGCCGCAGGCAGGAGAGCTCAGCATTGACGATAAGCGCATTGCAGACGTTGAGCCGGAGCGCGGCTACGTATTTCAGCAGGGAAGTCTGTTCCCGTGGCTGACGGTGGAGGACAATATCGCCTACGGGCTCAAAGCGAGAAAGGTCTACAAAAAGAACAGAGCGAATATCGGCAAGTATATCTCAATGGTCGGGCTGGAGGGCTTTGAAAAGTCCTATCCGCACCAGATCTCGGGAGGAATGGCACAGAGAGTTGCAATTGCAAGAGCCCTGATAAACGAGCCCAAGGCACTGCTGCTCGATGAGCCTATGGGTGCGCTCGATTCCTTCACAAGAGCTGACCTGCAGGATAAGCTGCTGGAGCTCTGGAAGGACAACGGCACAACGATGATACTTGTTACTCACGATATAGACGAGGCTATCTACCTCAGTGACAGGATAGTTATAATGACGCCGCGTCCCGGAAAGATCAGCAAGATCATTGATGTTGACCTGCCAAGGCCGAGACACCGCGGCGGAGTTGAGTTCTTAGCGATGCGTAAGCACATTCTTGAATACTTTCAGCTGGCACAGGCCCTGCCGCAGCCGGAGTATAATATTTAATGCAGATCTTATAGAAAAAAGTCTCCTGAGCTCAATACTCAGGAGACTCTGCTTGTTTCAAAACTCGATTTTAGTTCTACGTACAGAATAATTGCTAAACTAATAGATGTGAAGTCGCCTTGTTAGGGGGCTTT
>CACXFU010000143.1 GCA_902767035.1 uncultured Ruminococcus sp. | reverse complement strand
GTCGGTCTGTCTCTGCCCGTCAGCACCTGTGTAATTACGCTCGACCGCCACATTGAAGCTGAGTGTCGGCACTCCGTTCGGAGTCTGCTTCAGTTCAAGCTCCTGAGTGATACGGCCCATGAGGATCACTCGGTTAAGCATTTGGCTTGTCCTCGTCAGATTCAAGAGAGGCAAGTGCAGCAGCAAGACGCTGATCATCAATCCTCATCTGAGAAGCATCTTCAGGAACTGCGACCGCAGCATATTTATCCCCGATCTTTTCCAGTGCCAGATAACCGTCTTCTGCATATTCCTCGTTAAATATCTTGCCTTTTGATGACTTTTTGACAGTCATCTTGGTAGATGTTTTGTGCTCAATATGAGGGATCAATATCCTCTTTTGCTTGCCGTTTACATCGGTAACAAGCTCCGGCAAGAGAACGATCTTTACAGATAAGCTCATCTCGCCCTCTGAAACATTCTTCTCGCTCATACCATCGAGAATGTCATTGATGCCTATATTGATATTTCCTTTTATCTCTTTGAAGAGCTCATCATCTATATCGAAGTAGTAAATGCTGTTCATTTAGAGCACCTCCCCGGTTTCCTCGTTTATATCTGCTGTAGCAGTATCTATAAACTCCGTATTTTCACCCGATACAGTGTACATATCGTCCGAGATCTCGTGCTTCACCATGCTGTCCTGTGTAATAGCCCTTACAAAATCAGATTTGAGTGGTGCATATTTCAGAACTCTTTTAAGCACCGTCTTTTTTGCCATTTCTTCAAAGCTGGTTTTCCAGGGCGAATAAGATGAATTGAAGGACTTTGAATACTTCTGAGCGTGCTTCTTGATATCATCAACGCTCATTACCTCAAAGCCGTAACCGCCCGACTTTGTACGGAACATCGCATAGACCTTCACAAGCTCGCCTCTGTCACGATCGGCAGGAATGTGCTTGAGCTTAGGCTCTATCCCGTACTCACACTCAAAAGTATCATTCTCATACACGCACTGAGCCTGAACGAGCTCAACCTCACCCGAACGGTATGCAAGATCAATCAGACCCTTGTATCCGATCTGGAACTGAACCTCAGATATGCCTGCTTTATTGTTCCTGTACGGCAGAATGTAAGCCTGTCCAAGCGGAGTGTTAGGCTCAAGACCGAGCTGAGCCGCACTCATCATTGCTGCAAGAAAGCTCATAGGCTCACACTGAGCAAGCCCGGGAGTAGTTCTTACCGCAGTCAATGTCATTCTGGTGAAACGCTCGGGCGTTATCACTGAGGGCAGAGCCTTTGAGATCTCTCCCTCCATACTCTTTATGTAATCGTTAAGTGTTTTCGGCTTTGTATTCTGAGATACCATCTCTCCTGTTGTTTTCTTGATAATACCTTCGTTTGGCATTGTTATTCCTCCTTGATCTTAAATATCCTTGATGTTGATATTTTATAATATTCTGATAAATCTATCTCAGGGTGAGCAGCAGAAAAAGCCTTGCTGTCAAATGTTTTTCTGTTTTGCTGTTTCCAGCTTACCCTGAAGCCTTCACAGCAGCCTGTCTCTGAATTCTGCATATACTCCTTGAGCTCATTGTCATATCTGCTGCGTTCATGTTCAAGCTCCTTGATCTGAGCGGTGATCTTCTGTCTTGCTCTGATCGAGGCTTGAAAGACTGTAAGATCGACACTGCCCGAATCGGGATCGCCGACATAAATCTTACTGATAGTGTCCGCACACGAGGCTGAGCCGTCAACAGGAGGGGCTTCTTTTTTTCTGACATATTCCCAGAATTCCTTTTCCGCCTCAGCCAGAGCATCTATATCCTCACTGTTTCTCGCTATTTCAAACGTCAGAAACTCACGGCCAAGCACCAGTACAGCCAGATACCATTTTTCATAGCCTGTCACCATCATGTAATGCTGACACTGAACGTAGTAATTTGCAGGATAATCTCCGTCTCTGAATTTTCTGAGATTGAGAACACTTGTGGTTTTGCACTCAAGTCCTGCCTTCTCACCGATAACCATACGGTCAACATTCGCATGAGCATAAGGCAGCAAAGTATTTCTGATGATGCTGTTTTCCCGTCTGACACGTTTTCCTGTCTTTTCTGTGAAGCGTTTAGCTACATACTCCTCAAGATCGTGTCCTATTCTCATAGCCTCGTTCTCTTCTTTCGGAGGGATACGGGCGAGCTTGTCCGCCCAGAGCTCATAGGGTGAGCTCCAGGGATTGAGCCTGACAATAGTAGCTGCATCAGAGCCGCCGATACTGTTTCGGCGGTGCTGAAGCCATTCCTCGTGAGACATTCCAAGCGTTGATATTTTCTTTATCATTTCTCTTCCTCCTCCAGCATCTCTTCGCATCTCTCGCAGAGGTCTCCGTCATCGATCTCCTTGCCGCACTCGTCGCAGTAGTGTATCTCGCTGTAGCAGTATTTGCAGTTAGTCTTTCCCATGCAGCGGCCGTCAGTATCACAGCCGACGCATCCGCCCGGGTCGAATATGGTTTCGGTCATTTTTCTTCCTCCTTAAAGCATTCGTGCGTCCCGTCGAGCAGAGCACGTTCTTCGTCGCTGATTTGGTAGCCGAGATACTCCAGCACATTGTACCATTTTTCAAGTTTCGGATTTGACTTGTACTCCCCGTTGAAACTTACAACGCTTAACGTATAGTTATCGCTCTCCCGATCTAATGCGATATATGCAAACAGCACTATCTCAGGGTGTCTGTCCATAAGGTAGCGGTATCTTTTTGTTTTGGTAAAAAACGTATCATCGTTATCTATCCC
>CACXFU010000142.1 GCA_902767035.1 uncultured Ruminococcus sp. | reverse complement strand
GAAGACGGCGGTAAGGAAGAAGTTGGCAACGGTGGTTACGGTCTGTGGAGAGCTTGCGAAGGTCCTCAGGCTTACTATTGGGGCGGTACTTGGATCTGCGGCGCTATCGACTCCGACAACCAGGATATCGTTGCTGATATCATGAGAGTTATGACTTGCAACAAGGACGTAGCTAAGGCTATTACTGAGGGTGAGCAGGACTACACAAACAACAAGGCTGCTATCAAGGAACTCATCGACGGCGGTTACACCAACCCGTTCCTCGGCGGTCAGGATCACCTCGAGCTGCTTACAGCTGCTGCTGATAAGATCGACCTGAGCAACAAGCTCTCTGCTTATGACCAGGGATGCAACGAGAAGTTCCAGGGTGCTATGAAGGATTACTTCCTTGGCAATACATCTACTTATGAAGATGCACTTGCAGCTTTCAAGACCTCTCTGTCAGAGCTCTATCCTACTCTTACTTACGATTTCTAATAATCTAAAGAAAGCAAAATATAGGGGGCGGAGCAATCCCCCCCTATTATTTGCTTAATTTTACAGAAAGGAATATGATTGCTCGCAATTATTTAAGGTATTGTATATGAAGAGAAAAAGCGTCAGCTACGCAAAATGGGGCTATATCTTTCTTATCCCTTTCTTCGCTGTTTACTGTGTGTTCTCTCTTTACCCACTGATCCAGACCTTCTATTACAGCTTTATGGACTATCAGCTCAATAAGGGTGCGATCGGCGGTGGTTGGACAAGAAAAGTTGTTGAAGTTGTGCCGGAATGGTGCGGCTTCGGTAACTATTCCGAGATTTTTAAATCAGGCAGCGATTTCTTCCAGACTATCTGGAACACTATTTCTATGTGGCTCATAGGATTTATTCCACAGATCCTTGTTTCACTCTTACTCGCAGTATGGTTCACTGATCTTAACCTGAAGCTGAAGGCTCAGGGCTTCTTCAAGACAGTTATCTATCTCCCGAATGTTATCATGGCTTCGGCTATCGCGTTCCTTTTCTACAACCTGTGTTCAAAGGGCGGCGCTCTCTATGACATCTTCGGATTTGATGTTCTTGCTGAGAATGCCTGGTCAGCTCGTACAGTTGTTGGTTTCATCAACTTCATACTCTGGTATGGTAATACTACCATCCTTCTGATGGCAGCTATCATGGGTGTTGACCCATCACTTTATGAATCGGCTCAGATCGACGGCGCTACATCTACAGATATTTTCTGGAAGATCACTATGCCGCTTATCAGACCAATTCTTTCTTTTGTTCTTATTACCTCCCTTATCGGTGGTTTGCAGATGTACGACGTTCCGTCTCTGCTGACTAATGACCTCGGTAACCCGATAGTTGAAGGTAAGCCTACTCTGAAGACGATCGTTATGATCATTCAGACAAATAAAGACGGAAATATAGGTAAAGCCTCGGCTCTATCTGTTCTGATATTTATTTTCACGCTTATTATCGGCCTCGCTATGATGCTTACATCTGAGGACAACGATAAGAAGAAAAAGAAGAAGGCAAGGGGGTAATTTGATTGGCAATAAAAACTGATGTAGTTGGCACTCAGGTCAGCTCAACTAATATTCTTGTCAGAAGAATTATCGCTTATACAGTGCTCGTTATTCTTGTAATACTTTCACTGTTTCCGTTCTATCTTCTGTTAATGAACGCTACAAGAGAGAAGAAGCAGACAGGTCTTCAGCTCTATCCGGGCGGACTGCTCTGGAACAACTTCAAGAAGCTCTTCAACAGCACTACTACAGTTTCGTTCGGTAGTGTATTCAAGGCTTTGAGAAACTCGCTCCTTATCTCTGCTTGTGCATCTATTCTCAGCGTTTATGTATCGGCACTTACTGCTTATGCAATTCACGTTTTTGATTTCAAACTCAGAAAAGTTGCTGATATGTTCATCCTCATAGTAATGATGGTTCCTACACAGTCTTCTGCTATCGGTTTCTACAGAATGGTAAAGGCTTGGGGTATGACTGATTCAAAGAGCATCTTTATCAACTATATCCCTCTGATCATTCCTGCAGCTGCTGCACCTGCTACATATTACTTTATGAAGCAGTACCTCAAATCAGCACTGCCGCTTGAGATAGTTGAAGCGTCGAGGATCGATGGCTGCGGCGAGTTTATGACCTTCAACAGAATAGTTACTCCTATTCTGAAGCCGGCATATGCCGTTCAGCTCATCTTTACATTCGTTGCTAACTGGAACAACTACTTTATGCCTAGACTGGTCATTACAAAGAAAGAGAACTACACAGTTCCGCTTGTATTGTCCGCGATGAGAAATGCAGGACCTCAGGAGACAGATATGGGTCTGTTCTATATGTATATACTTATAGCTGTTCTCCCTGTTGTTATTGTATACCTCATTCTCTCGAAGTTCATCATTCGTGGTGTTGCTCTCGGAAGCGTAAAGGGTTAATATTGATATCAAAGCTGTCACTTCGGTGGCAGCTTTTTTGTATACAGATATTTACAAGATTTTCAGTTGAGTTACATCATAATGACAAAGTGGATTTTTTATTGACAAGTTATTCTGCGTTTGATATAATAAAGAAAAATAATAATACTATTTTCAGTTGTAGATCAAGAAGGAGGTAAATTATGTTTTGCAATAAGTGCGGCGCCGAGATAAATGACGGTGCAAAGTTTTGCAGAAGCTGCGGAAATATGCTGCCGGTTCAGCAGCCGTTTGAGCAGCAGCCCTATTCAGGGCAGCAATTTGATAATGTGCCCCAGCAGTATGAGCAGCAGTCGCAGATGGGTTATGACAATGAACAGTATGACAACGGATTTGTTCCTGAGAGCTATGCTGTTGCTGACGGAGAACCGGAAAAGGCCAAGACAAATTACGCTATAATCGCTGCGGCGGCTGTATGTATGGTTTGTATTCTTGTGACGGCTGCGGTGCTGATCTTCCATAACTCGTCATCTTCAAAGGCTGCGGGCGGTGACAGCTCGTCTAAAAAGGCTAAGGCTGAGAGCAGCGTTGCTCTGGCTGATGTCAGTGATGATGAGGATAACTCTGATGATGAGCAGACGACAACCACTACTGCCCCTGAGGAGACAGAAACGACCACGACGACAACTACCGCTGAGGAGACTACCACGACCACAACGACTACTGCTGCAACTACAGATTACGGCAAGCTGGTTGTTCCTGACGATCTCGGAAGCTCGTTTACTATGTATGTCAATACTGAATCAAACAATCTGATGTGCAGGTTCGGCCCGGGATATGAGTATGACACCGTATTTGCTGACGGCTTCCCGAGAGGTATCGCGCTGACCTGCTTTGCTGAGCAGTATGATCCTGTTTCAGGTGAGACCTGGGCTTTTGTGCAGTACGGCGACCGTCAGGGCTGGTGCACAGAGAAGTATCTTTCGTCAACTGAGCCGAAGAAGGAAAATGACACATCTGATATAGTTCAGCCTGAGATGTTCAATGAAGCTGAATACAGACCGCATTTCCAGGTGATCGTTGACGGACTGAAGCTCAGAAAGGGCCCCGGCACGAATTATGACGTTATCACTACGATAAACAGCGGCACTGAGCTTGAGGAATACGGCTATAATCTCTATGACGGAAAATGGGTATATACAAACTTCAACGGTCAGTACGGCTGGCTGATGTGCTACAAGGGCGACAGCTATGACGACCCCGACTACAAGGATTATATTCAGTTCTACGGCGGAAAGGCTAAGCCTGTGATCTATCTCTATCCTGAGAAGAAGAGCGATATCAGCGTTAAGCTCGATCTGAAAAACGGTCAGCTCGGAACTACTTATCCTGAGTATGATAACGGCTGGAACGTTACTGCTTATCCTGACGGCACACTGGTGAACAAGGCTGACGGCGGTAAATACGAATATCTCTTCTGGGACAGCGTAAATGACAATACTGTTTATGATATGTCTGAGGGATTTGTTGTTAAGGGCGAGGATACCGAAAAGTTCCTCAGAGAGACGCTTGACAAGATAGGGCTTAATGAGAAGGAAAGAAACGAGTTTATAGTTTACTGGCTGCCGCTTATGGAGCACAATAAGTATAATATTATCTCCTTCCAGACAAAGGCCTATACAGATACTGCAGAGCTTGACATCACGCCTGAGCCTGACAGCCTGCTGAGAGTGTTTATAGCATATAAGCCTATCGACAAGCCCGTTGATATCGAGCCGCAGAGCTTTGATACCTTTACCAGAAGCGGCTTTACAGCTGTTGAATGGGGCGGCACTGAGATCAGATAAGAATAAAGCTCCCGCGATAAATTCGTGGGAGCTTTTAACAGACCGGAATTTCATTAAGGAGAAGTGTATGGTATTTCATTTTGTCCTGAATCCTGCAGGCGCTTCGGGAAAGGCGCTTGAAAAATGGAAGAGGGTAAAGCCATTATTTGACGGGTGCGAGTATAAGCTGCACAGGTCAACACTTGACAGATCGATCGGAGATATATGCAGAGAGCTTACCTCTGAAACCGGCGGGAGAGAAACAGCGCTGGTCATCATCGGCGGTGACGGAACTCTCAATGAGGCTGTGAATGGAATAGTTGATCTTGAGAGCACTCTGTTCGGGTTTATCCCCTGCGGTACCGGTAACGATATGCAGCGAGATATGGGTCTGCCGAAAAGCGAAAAGGAGCTTATCGCGCTGATAAAAGAGGGCAGAGTGAGACACTGTGCTGATATCGGTGAGCTTACATTCTGCGGTGAGGGAAAGAGCATAAAGCGCCGCTTTAATATCAGCAGCGATATCGGCTTTGGTGCGGCGACCTGCGCTTATGCTGACAAGACAAAGCTCAAGCCTGTTCTCAACAGGTTGGGGCTCGGGAGAATGATCTACCTTATCGAAGCGGTAAAGGTTTGCTTTACGGTGAAGCCTGCGAATGTGAAGATCAGCTGCGGCGGTAAAACACGGCTTTATAAGGATTGCCTGAGCGCAATAGTTATGAACCATAAGCATGAGGGCGGCGGCTTTGAATTCTGCCCCGATGCCGATTTTACAGACGGTCAGCTTGATCTCTGTCTCGGCAGCAGGATATCGAAGATCGGTTATCTGAGGCTTCTGCCATACGCGCTGAAAGGAAAGCATCTGGGGCTCAGAGGTGTTTATACCGGCAGGGGAGATGTTATAAAAATGAGCTGCGACAAGCCAATGTGGGCACACACTGACGGTGAGGTCCTGGGCAAGGTTGACAGAGTTGAAATGAGAATAATTCCCGAAAAGCTGAGACTTATAGTATAAAAAGAAAAGCCTATGTGTACTAAAAATTGTACACATAGGCTTTGTTCTGTCTTACTCTTTTGGGAAGAGCGGCAGCTTTTCAAGAAAGATTATATCGTCTCTTTGTGCTGCATCGCCCTCGGCCAGAACGGCAGCCTTTGCAGCTGTGATACCGCCTGCGGCCTCGACGAGCTTCTCTACAGCGTTCAGCGATTCACCGGTGCTGATAACGTCATCTAAGATAAGCACCTTTTTGCCGGAAAGCTTGTCAGCGTCCTCCCTTGAGAGGTGTAGCTTCTGCTCGGCAGCAGTAGTTATCGACTTTACGCTGACCGATATCGGGTCTGTCATATAGAGCTTTATCGACTTTCTTGCGACCACGTAATTTTTTCCCGATTGCCTTGCAGCCTCATAAGCCAGCGGTATTCCCTTTGATTCAGCAGTCACGATAACATCGAAATCAGGGCATTTTGCAAGAATGTCTCTTGCGCAGGCTACTGTCAGCTCAACATCAGAAAACATTATAAAGGCTGCGATATCGAGCTTGTCACTGACAGGGCAGAGGGGAAGGTCTCTCTCAAGTCCTGCTACTTTTAATGTGTAGGTCATTTAGATCACTCCGTAATTATAAGAATATGTATTTAAGCACGAACAGCACTGCAAGAACATACATCAGAGTATTTATCTTCTTAGCCTTGCCGCAGATAAGGTTGATGATAACGAAAGAGATAACGCCGATCGAAATACCCTCTGAGATGCTGTAGAAAAGAGGCATTGCGATTATGCAGAGGTATGCCGGGATAGCGTCTGTAAAGCTCTCGTCGTCAAATCTGATCTCGGTGATCGTGCTGAACATCAGGAATCCTACGAATATGAGGGCAGGAGCTGTTGCGAATGACGGGATAGCGATAAATATAGGTGCAAGCAGCATCGAAAGCAGGAACAGTACCGAAGTTGTAAGTGCAGTAAGACCTGTTCTTCCTCCGGCGCCGACACCGGCAGCAGACTCAACGAAGGTAGTGGTGGTCGAAGTTCCGAGGACCGCACCTGCAGAGGTCGCTATCGCATCAGCCATAAGGGCCGGCTTGATAGCAGGGAGCTTGCCCTCTTCGTCAAGCATACCGGCCTTTGTGCTTACGCCGATAAGTGTGCCCAGTGTATCGAACATATCAACAAAGAGGAATGCAAGTATAACAACTATGAAATTGAAAATGCCAACGGAATCAAAATCTACCGAGAAGCATTTGCCGAAGGTCTTGCCGAGAGAGGTGAAATCAGTCATCTCAAAGCTTGGCATAAGTGAGAAATATGCTGTGTTGTCAGGCTTGTAAAGGCCTATGCCCTGGCAGATCATACCGAGGATCCAGGTGCCGAAAATGCCTATAAGGATAGAGCCGGGGACCTTCTTGGTGTAGAGGATCGCGATAAGAAGAGCACCGATAACTGCAAGCAGTGCGCAGATGCCCGATGTGGTAAAGTGATCCTTAAATGAAATTATCTTTACGAGAGTTGCGCTGTCCTGAACGACCAGACCGGCATTCTGCAAACCTATAAAGGCGATAAACAAGCCGATGCCGACTGATACTGCTCTTTTGAGGGAGAGGGGTATGCAGTCGAAAATGGCCTCTCTTACCTTAGTGAGAGACAGCACGATAAAGATGATGCCCTCAATGAAAACAGCCAGCAGTGCAACGTGCCATGAATAGCCCATTGAGCCGCAGACAGTGTATGCCATATAGGCGTTAAGCCCCATTCCGGCTGAGAGAGCAAACGGAAGGTTTGCCATAAATGCCATGCAGGCGGTACCGATGAACGATGCAAGACAGGTCGCGAGAAGCACGGCCGTTCTGTCCATGCCGGTGTCACCGAGAATGTTCGGGTTTACGGCAAGTATGTAGGCCATAGTCATAAACGTGGTTATACCAGCCATAACCTCTGTTTTGAAATCAGTGTTTCGTTCTTTTAGCTTGAAAATTTTCTCCATATTTTTCACCTCTGTTTATTCAGCTGAGAATTCAGCAATGTAGGGAAGATTTCTGTAATACTCTCCGTAATCAAGGCCGTAGCCGATAACAAAATAATCCGGTATCGTAAAGAGCGACCAGTCAGCGTCTATCTTCACGATGCGTCTGTCAGGCTTGTCCAGCAGGGTCATTATTTTCAGAGACTTAGGCTCCCTTACCTTTAAAAGCTTGACGATCTCTGCCAGAGTTCTGCCCGTATCGATGATATCCTCAACGATCACAACATGATACTTGCTGATATCCTGAGCAAGATCCATAGTTATCTGAACGTTGCCCGATGATTCGGTACCCTCAAAATAACTCTTTGCAGCCATAAAGCCTATCTCACAGGGAACTGTTATCCTCTTTGTAAGGTCTGAGAGAAAGATAAATGCACCTTTCAGCACACTTACCAGCAGCAGCGGCTCTCCCTCATACTCATCAGAGAGCATTTTTCCTGCTTCTTCAACGGCCTTGTTGATCTGCTCTTCGGTAATGATGACGCGCTTGATCCTATCACGGAATTCGTTTTTGTCTGTTATCTGCATAACAAACCCCTTTCCGAAACGCGAGGCCGGCTTTACCTGCGGCGCTTCAAGTTTTTGATCTGCATTGCCAAATAAAAGCCTATACTGTATTTTAACATATTTCTACAACCGTGTCAATAATAATATGACCGCTGCCTGAGATAAGACAGCGGTCTGAGAGATCATTTAACTTTTACTGCCACGGGTGCCGAATAGTCTGAGAAGTATTTCTTGCCGTTTATAAGGGTGTAGGCTCTTACCTTGAAATACCACGTGCTGCCTGACTTTATACCGCTGTGGGTATAGGTAGTTGTGTTCTTTCCGAGGTGTCTCAGTGCCTTATAGGTGCCGTTTTTCTTGTTGCAGTAAACTATCTGATAGCCTGAACAGTCATTAAGCTTGTTCCACTTGAAGGTCACCTTTGTTCTTGCCTTTGATGACGCTGTGAGCTTTGTTACCTTGCTCTTCGTGCAGTTTTTAAAGGTGAATGCTGTTCCCGTGATATTGTTTCCGACAGGTACTATCCTGTAGGAATAGATAGTGCCGGAGGTCAGCCCCTTATCGGTATAGGTAAGCGACTTTGTGGTAGCTAACAGCTTATAGGTGCCGTTCACGTTTTTGTAGACCCTATAATTGTCTGCCCCTGCGCAGCTGTTCCAGTCTATCTTCATAGCGGTCTGTCCTCTGGTAAGGAGCTTGAATTTCAGCGTCTGTGGCTGCACCTTATAGGTAAGGGTCTTAGTTCCGGTGTATTTGCCCTTGCCCCTTATGGTGACGGAATAGTTTCCGCAGGCGGTGCCGCTGTTGTAGGCAACGGTATAATCAGTGCCTGAGACCAGCGTAGTGCTGCCGTCCTTAACGGTGACAGTGGGTCTCTGGTTGGTGCCGTTATATGTGAGCGCTGACGATGACAGCGTAGAGGTAACAGTCGATATATCTTTAAACCATACAGCGTAAAGGTCTATCGTTTCGCCGCTTGTCACTGTCAGATCGGAAACGGTCTGCTTGTCAGAATACTTTGCCGTGGTGCTGCCGCTTGAGAGAGCCCAGCCGCCAAAAGCGTAGCCCCTGCGCGTGAATTTATTGGCTGATAGAGCTGCCGCTGTGCCGTAGGTCATATTCTGGGTGCTGACTATGCCCGAACCGCCGGCAGGGTTGAACCTTACCTTATAGGATATTCCGCTGTAGGTGATCCTGCAGGTGGTGTCTGACTGGATCTTTGAAAGGTCAGTACCTGCCTTGGCGGTATAACCTGTTTTTGTGAAGAGCTCTGTTGGCAGCGCTGCGGAAGAACCCTTTGTAACATACTGCGTCACAGTGTTTGTGCCATCAGTGAAGGTGACCTTGCAAAGCTCGTCGCCGTCACGTTTGAAGACTGCCTGAACGGAAGATGCGTTCTTAGGGGATACAGTGATAGTGCTGCTTGATGAGCTGACTGTGCCAGCCCAGCCGACGAAGGTATAGCCCTCCTCGGCAGCGGCGGTGAGAGTAATGTCATAGTCAGTGAAATAAACTCCGCTGAACCCATCAGAGACATCTATCGTTGATGTGTTGACAGTGACCTTTCCGCCCTGAGGATTGAGAGCCGAGATGTTTACCGTCACATAGTCTCCGAGAGAAAGGGAGCTTTGTAGCATCTTAGGCACGTAGCCGGGACGGTTTTTAAGGAAGGTGTTCATCCTTGTAAGGCACGGGTCGGCAGCGTTTGAAACGTTTGCCCAGGTCGGGAAACGGTTGAAATACTTAGTGAGCTCGGGATAATACGTATGCATATAATACTCTTTGCGTGCGTTCGCTCTGTCATATGCGAAGTTGATGTTTGCCATATCCATAATAGCATTTACGAACATCTTCTTAAACTCATTATTCCTGAGCAGAGCATTGAAGATGACCGGCATATCGTCCCAGCTGTTGTTTTTGATGTTGTTGAGATTGTTGCGGTTATACTTTGTGGAATAGTTGCCGTAATGGTCAACACCCATTTCGGTATCGTAGAAGTTCATTCTCCACCTGCCGTCGGCATAGGGGTTTGACTCGTCTACGTTCCTTGTGCGCCACATAGAATAGTTGTTGCCGGGCCAGTCCTCATTGTTTATATAGATCTCAGCTGCCATATAGTCTGCAAAGCTTTGCAGGTCAAGCATTTCCGATATCTTCTGATAATTTGCGGCCTTTGAGAGATCGTTGTTTTTGGCAAATGTTCTCAGCTGGTTGAAAAGCTCTATATCCTCTTCAAGACCCTCATCGATCTCGCCCTTTTTATAAACGACTACTTCGTCTGCATCAACGTCATAGTTTTCCTCATAATAGTGGTCGTCATAATCCTCCTGCAGAGTATAGAGCCCCCAGTATTCACCGTCGATGAACAGAACACACGGTCTGCCTTCCTGAGTGTCAAAGCTTCTGTCAGCAACGAGAGACTGCAGGTAGGTGTCCTTGAACTTAGTGTAGTTGGTGTCATTGCCGCCGTTTCTCATAACGAGCTTTTTGAACTTTGTCAGCTGCTTGCCTGAGCCGTTTTCCTGATAAGCGTCGTCAAAGAAGGTGTATTTGAAATTCTTGGGGCCGTATTCATCGCGCGCATAGAACCTGAACGACTTCTGATAGTCAGCCCTTGAATAAGCGCCCTGAGTCCTCATTCCGCAGTCCTGTGAAAGGGCGAGAGTGCCGTCGCTCTCAAAGAAATCGATATGGCAGGCTCTTTCCCATTCCTTGCCGCGCTGGTTATAGTTCGCCTCAGGATTGTTGGGGTCAGCACTGGTCTTCTTGTTGGCCTGATAAACAGCCCCCAGCCTGTTGATACCCGTTTCATAGTCAAAAAGGCTGGCAGGGTCAGTGGTAACGGACATTATCGGAAGACCGTTGTGAGAAGCATTGCTGACACCTACAAAATAGGTCTTTGTTACCGTCTCGCTGTATTCGCCCGCAGCGCTGTATGTAACGGCTCTGATGACCGTTCCCTTATCGACTGCGCTGTTGCGGGGAAGCTTTGCGCTGTTGCTGCCGGCCCAGGGAGTTATCTCGCTCGGTTTGAGCGCATTAGCAACAGTCATTGCGTCGCTGCTCCTGTTATATATGTTTATAGACGAGGTATACTCTTTTCTGGTGCTGCTTGATGAGGGGTCGGTGCCGTCAGTGGTGTAGTAGACCTTGTTGCCTGCATCTGTGCTTATGGTCAGGTCAAAGGCAGATGAGTATATTCCGCTCTCTGCACTGAACTCAGGCGCATTGCATGGGATAGCAGACTTTGAATCGTTGTTGGTCTTTGCAGGCGACGGAAGAACGACCGAAAACTCTGCCGAGCCGTCAGGCTTTCTTGCCCATACGGTATCGTCAGCCAGTGCCGGCACATCGACAGTATCGACCGCATCGGTGCCGTCAGTCAGAGAAAGTTTGACTCCGCTGCCAGACAGATTGTAGCCGGCGTTGGGCTCATCACCGATATATTTCTTAGCGCAGTAAATGACCTTGTAGCCGTTTGCCGGAACGGTAACGCCTTCAAATACATACTCGTTCTTGTCATCCTTGATAAGCTTCCAGCCAGAGATATCAACATCGCTGCCTGATGCGTTATAAAGCTCTATCCAGTCGTATTCTCCTTCAAGATTGCCGTTTGCGCCGGTGTTGCCGGTGCAGATCTCATTTATGAATATCTTAGCATCTGTCTGCGCTGAGGCCTCAAAAACAGGCGAATAAAGCCCTGCCGCAGCAAGCGCCGCCGCCGAGCATAGTGAAGTCACACGCTTCAATAGGTTACTTTGCATAAAAACCCCTCCTAATGTTTAAAACATCTATCAGAATTATACCATTATTTCAAATCAGTGTCAATATACTATCCTAGCAATTATTGATTTTTCGTATCATAATTTCATTTTTTGGGATTGACTTATCGGAGCAGAAGTGATATAATGATTCTATGCTAAAAAAGCAAATCTGTAATGTGCGAAGAGGTGAACAAAGTGACTAACGGTGACAGTTGCGGGCCGAATTGGCGATGGTGTTGTGATATGCTTGCTCAGCGGCGATCTGTTTTCGGAAGCTGCTTGGTTCTTTATGTGCTCAGCTGCGGCTGAGAAGGTGCCTTCTGAGCTTTTATCGTGATGCTGTCCCTGTTCTGCTTGCGGAATGGGGTATTATTATGCCTTTTTGACCCTCACGGAAAAATTATGAAGGTGAGGGATAATATGTCAGAGATCATTAATGAGAATGAGCAGCCGGTGTCTGTAATGCCGGACCGTGCCAAGGAGATAGTCGGGATAATCCGTTCAAGTATATCTCCCGGGGCGGTGAAGAGCAAGCTTGAGGATTATCACGCTAACGATATTGCCGACGCGCTTGAACTGCTGGGAGAACAGGAGAGAAAAAAGCTTTACAGGATATGTCCTGCGGATATGCTTGCCGAGATATTTGAGTACTCGGAGGAGGAGACAGCAGGAAGCTATCTGAATGAAATGGATATCTCTAAGGCTGCCGAGGTAGTATCGGAGCTTGAGACGGATACCGCTTCAAACGTTCTGCACGAGATCGAAAAGCAGAAGAGAGGTCTTATAATCGAGCTTCTGGGGCCGGAGATACGTGATGAGATAAGGCTGATAGGCTCGTTCGATGAGGACGAGATCGGAAGCCGGATGACTACTAATTTCATCTCGGTGAGAAAGACTATCGGCGTTAAGGACGCTATGAACGAGCTGGTAAGGCAGGCTGAGGACAACGATAATATCTCAACTATTTTCGTGGTCGAGGACGACGGCGATTTTTACGGTGCGATCGACCTTAAAGACCTTATTACAGCACGCAGCAGAACTCCGCTGGAGGATCTGATAATAACGTCGTTCCCGTATGTTTATGCTCACGAGAGCATTGATGACTGTATCGAAAAGCTGAAAGACTATTCCGAGAGCATGATACCTGTGCTCGATAATAAGAACAAGCTTCTCGGTGTTATCACGTCACAGAGCATCATCGAGGTAGTTGACGATGAGATGGGTGAAGACTATGCGCGTCTGGCAGGTCTTACCGCGGAGGAGGATCTTAAGGAGCCCCTGAAGGAGAGCATGAAGAAGAGACTGCCGTGGCTGCTTGCACTGCTGGCTCTTGGTATGCTCGTATCGGGAGTCGTCGGAGTGTTTGAAAAGGTGATAGCTCAGCTGACGCTTATAATGGCGTTCCAGTCGCTTATACTTGATATGGCAGGTAACGTGGGCACACAGTCGCTTGCGGTGACGATAAGGGTGCTTATGGACGAAAACCTTACCTTCAGGCAGAAGATGCAGCTTGTCGGCAAGGAGATGAGAGTTGGTGCCTGCAACGGGCTGCTGCTGGGTATAATATCGTTTGTGTTTGTAGGGCTGTACATTATGCTCTTCAAGCATAAGACGGCCGTATTCTCGTTTGCGGTGTCAGGCTGTATAGGGGTATCGCTTGTGCTTGCAATGATAATATCAAGCTCGGTCGGAACGCTCATACCGCTTTTTTTCAAGAAGATAAAGATAGACCCTGCTGTAGCGTCGGGTCCTCTGATAACGACTATCAATGACCTTGTCGCGGTGGTGACCTATTACGGAATGAGCTGGATACTGCTCCTGAACGTGCTTCATCTTGGCTGATAACGGTGCCGGTACCTGTGGGGTATCGGCACTGATAACTGCAAAAAAATAAAGAAAATTCAAAAAAATCTCTGTTCTGCTCTTGACAAGAAGAAAGATTTGTGCTATAATTTCATAGTCAAATATGCAGGTGTGGCGGAATAGGCAGACGCGCTAGCTTCAGGTGGCGCAACGACAATGCACAATTAACATAGCCTGTGAAAAATGTGGATCAGTGCGG
>CACXFU010000141.1 GCA_902767035.1 uncultured Ruminococcus sp. | reverse complement strand
GCACTTAGCATAGCAGCCGCCCTCGATGTTGAATACGCCGTTCTCAGACCAGCCGTGCTCGTCATCACCGATGAGCAGTCTGTTAGGGTCAGCAGAAAGTGTGGTCTTGCCTGTACCGGAAAGGCCGAAGAATACTGCGGTGTCCTTGGTAACAGGGTCTGCGTTTGAAGAGGAGTGCATAGGAAGAACTCCCTCGAAAGGCAGATAGTAGTTCATTGTGGAGAATACGGTCTTCTTGATCTCTCCCGAATAGCCGGAGCCGCAGATAACTGCGCACTTTGTCTCACAGTCGAGAAGGATAGCAGCCTCAGAACGTGTGCCGTCGACCTCGGGAACACACTTGAAGCCGGGAGCTGCGATAACGGTGAAGAAAGGATCGCCGAAATCAGCAAGCTGCTCATTTGTAGGTCTGATAAGAAGATCTCTGATGAAGAGGTTCTGGCTCGCGAGCTCGTTTACTATCCTGAACTTCTTTGTATACTGAGGGTCAGCGCCTGCAAAGCCGTCGAACACATAGATGTCTCTGTTCTGCAGATATGCGATAACCTTAGCCTTGATAGCCTCAAATCTCTCTCTTGTGATAGGGAAGTTAACATCTCCCCAGTTTACATTATTATGAGCGTCACCGTCATCAACGATGAACTTATCCTTAGCCGAACGTCCGGTGTACTTTCCTGTCTTTACAACAAGAGCGCCTGTGTCGCTGAGCTGTCCCTCGCCCTTGATGATAGCGTGCTCAGTAAGAACAGCTGGTGAAAGGTTGCGGTAAACAGCCTTAGGATTGGTGATGCCTATTTTTTCAATACCGTAGGTTTCCATACGAATGTCCTCCTTAAAAATATTTATGGATCGGAGCTGTGCAAAATGCAAAACTCCCACAGTATTATTATAGCAGACTTTAGGATATTGTCAAGCGTTTTAAAGCAATATAGTTAAAAAGTTAACATTCTCCAAAAACGCTCCCCTGCCGTAAGACAGGAGAGCGCAACAGTATCAGAGCTTTGTAGATACGAAAATATCGTAGATAGCCTTCATTGCCTTTTCAAAGTCGTCCTCACTCACGCCGATGATGATGTTCAGCTCGCTGGAGCCCTGATCTATCATCTTTACGTTTACGTGAGCGTGAGCCAGTGCCGAGAATATCCTTCCTGCAGTACCGCGGTTAGACTTCATAGCCCTTCCGACAACGGCGATCAATGCAAGGTCTGTCTCAATGTCGATGACATCGGGCTGGCAGTTGCGGTGAAGACCGGAAAGTATCTCCTGCTCCTTGGGCGCGAACTCAGCCTGGTGAACAACGACCGACATAGTGTCGATACCTGAGGGCATATGCTCAAAGCAGATGCCGTTTTTCTCGAACACCTCAAGAACCTTTCTGCCGAAGCCTACCTCTGCATTCATCATATCCTTCTCGATATTTACTACCGTGAAGCCCTTCTTTCCTGCGATACCCGTAATGGTGTAAGCAGGCTTCTGCGAGGTCGACTCAACTATCATCGTGCCTGCATCGTCAGGCTTGTTGGTGTTCTTTATATTGATCGGTATGCCGGCCTTTCTTACCGGGAAGATAGCGTCCTCATGCAGAACGGTAGCGCCCATGTAAGAAAGCTCTCTGAGCTCCTTGTAGGTTATCACCTTGATAGGCTCGGGGTCGTCAACTATTCTCGGGTCACAGGTCAAAAAGCCCGAAACATCAGTCCAGTTCTCATATATATCGGCACCCACAGCTGCCGCAACGATAGAGCCTGTGATATCCGAGCCGCCCCTTGAGAACGTCTTGATCGTGTCATTCGGCATTGAACCGTAGAAACCGGGGATAACGGCATTCTCCAGGCTCTCCAGCCTTTCCGAGAGGACCTTTCTTGTCTTCTTGGGATCGAACTGGCCTGCATCGTTGAAGAAAATAACGTCAGCTGCGTCAATAAAGCTAAAGCCGAGATAATTCGCAAGCACGATACCGTTGAGGTACTCTCCGCGTGATGCCGCATAGTCTCTTCCGGCCTTGCCTATAAAGCAGGCCTTTACAACATCGAACTCCTCATCAAGAGAAATCTCCAGCCCGAGCTCTGAAATAATGCTGTTGTATCTTTCCTTTATCTTTTCAAATTCCTTCGAGAAATCCTTTCCCTTAACTGCCAGGTCATAGCAGTTGTAAAGCATATCTGTCACCTTAGTGTCACCTGAATATCTCTTTCCCGGGGCGGAGGGCACAACAAATCTCCTTGCGCCGTCAGCAGTTATGATAGACTTTACCTTCTCGAACTGCTGCGCATCAGCAAGAGAGCTTCCTCCGAATTTTACTACCTTTGCCATTACATATCAACCCTTTTCATTAAATTATGGTCACCATTAGATAGTATACAAAATTATTCCGATTTCGTCAATGTACAAAAAACATAAATTTAAGCTGTTTTATCCTGTCCTTTTGTGGAATACGCTTGTACTTCTGCGGCGCACAGGCTGTCTTCCGGCGCAGCTCACCATTCACAGCCGCAGCCGTCATCTCATATATTGATATATGAGCTTGTGAACATTCATAGTGAATTGTATACGGCACAAAAATGTGTCTATAATAAAAGCAAGAAAGCAGAAGTCAGTAGCTGCCTTTACTGACAGAAAAAGGAGTGTGTCTCTTTGAACGTACACAGAGGCGATATATACTACGCAGATCTCAGTCCGGTCGTCGGTTCGGAGCAGGGCGGCCTGAGGCCCGTTCTTATAGTTCAGAACGATGTCGGCAACAAGCATTCCCCGACAGTGATAGCCGCTGCCATAACCAGCCGCCACGACAAAGCCCGTCTCCCGACGCATATCGAGGTCGGAGCAGGCGCCAGCGGCCTTGCGAGGGATTCGGTGGTGCTGCTGGAGCAGATCCGTACATTAGACAAAAGAAGGCTGAAAGAAAAAATGGGCGCTCTGGACGAGCGCTCAATGAATGCGGTCGATTCAGCCATATCTATAAGCTTCGGGCTGGGAAGATAAAAAATGTCCGTGAGGTCGGGTCAAACCTCACGGACTATTATTTTGCTGTTATCAGCCCAGCTTCTTAGCAAGCTGAGAAACCTTTCTGGCAGCCTTGTTCTTGTGGATGATACCCTTTGAACGTGCCATGTTTACCTTCTTGATAGCAACTCTTACAGCCTCTTCCTTGTTGTCAGCATCGTTGGCAACAGCAGCGTCAGCCTTCTTGAGAGCAGTCTTGAGATCTGACTTTATAGCCTTGTTTCTCAATGTCTTGGTCTCGATGACCTTAACTCTTTTCTTTGCAGATTTAATATTCGGCATGATCGCACCTCCTCATTTTACAAATACGCACTCGTTTTGCAAAGTCTGCCGCAGACTGAGAGGAATACGGCAAGCCCATTAAACAAGTCTTATAAATTATTTTAGCACATCTGCGAAAAAAATGCAAGTCCTTTTTATTAAAAAATCTCCGGTTTTTAACACTTTTTCTTGTGATATCTGTCAAAAAACAAACGGCCTGCCTCATACAGACCGCTTGTTTTTTGGAAATGGAATCAGAAATGAATTTATGTGAAAGCTATTATTTATTGGTTGGAATCTTTAAAAAGGGTGAAGGCTATTGCCGCAGCCTCTCACGGTGTTCCTCTGACCTTGGATATATAATAAACTGCCAATATGTTAGTTTTATGAAAATAAGCGGAAAACAAACTGAAAGAAACCGGAAACTGCTTTTCATAAACTCCCTTTTTACAAATGTGTTCCTAAGATAAATCAGAATTTATATAATCATAGAGCACTATATCCATAATTCCATTTCTCCGGAATCACAAAACCCTAATTTCTCGTATAGTTGTTTTCCTGCTGATGATGGCTTCAATTTT
>CACXFU010000140.1 GCA_902767035.1 uncultured Ruminococcus sp. | reverse complement strand
GGTGCGTGAGGAGGGAGCCTTTAGTGGGAGCAGGTGGTGGGAAATCACAACAAACGTTGTTAAGAAAGTTCTATCCAACACAGGTGGTTGGTAATTCCAGCGCCGCACACTCTTAAATGCGAGACCATTCAACCACCCCTTACGGGGCGGCGTCTGGTCTCGCCTAGGTGGGAGAGTGGTTCTCAACACCGCCGTGTGGGGGCAGCACGAGAAACCGTTTGACATTACGTTTAGTCTGTGTTATAATACTTAGGTATGATTACTTTCAGGAAAGGAGCCGATATGATGAGCTTACCGATAGTTGCAGTGGTCGGAAGACCTAATGTGGGCAAGTCTACACTGTTCAACAAGCTTATAGGGCAGAGGCTTTCTATTGTTGATGATACGCCGGGCGTCACCCGCGACAGGATATATGCTCAGTGCGACTGGGCTGGGCGTTCTTTTATGCTTGTGGATACAGGCGGTATCGAGCCGGAAAGCGATGAGGTCATTCCCGTGCAGATGCGCCGCCAGGCTGAGATCGCTATCAGCACTGCCGATGTTACCGTCCTTGTGACCGACATCACCTGCGGTGTTACAGCTACGGATCAGGAGGTCGCTCAGATGCTTCTCAAGGCAGGCAAGCCTATCGTGCTTTGTGTGAACAAGTGCGATAAGGTCGGTGAACCGCCTATGGAGTTCTATGAGTTTTACAACCTCGGTCTGGGCGAGCCGTTCGCGGTCTCTTCCGTTCACGGCCACGGCACTGGCGATCTGCTTGACGAGATAGTTTCAAAGTTCGGCGAAACCGATGCCCCCGAAGAGGACGATGACAGCATAAAGGTGGCCTTCATCGGCAAGCCTAATGCCGGAAAGTCGTCTATCATCAACCGTATCTGCGGCGAGGAAAGAACCATAGTCTCAGATATCGCAGGAACAACGAGAGACGCTACTGACTCGGAGTATGTGAACGAGCAGGGTAAATTTGTGCTGATAGATACGGCAGGCATCAGAAGAAAGTCCAAAATTCTGGACAGTATTGAAAAATACTCCGTCCTCAGAGCCTATATGGCCGTTGACAGGGCAGACGTTGCCGTAGTGGTGATAGACGCTCTTGTGGGCTTTACCGAGCAGGATTCAAAGGTGGCAGGCTATGCCCACGAAAAGGGCAAGGCGTGCGTTATCGCGGTGAACAAGTGGGACGCTCTTGAAAAGGACACCAACACTATGAACGAGTTCAGGAAAAAGCTTGCTGACGACCTGAGCTTTATGAGCTATGCGCCGATAGTGTTCATCTCAGCGAAGACAGGCCAGCGCATTGACAAGCTCTTTGAGATGATAAAATACTGCGCTGAGCAGAACGCGATCAGGATACCGACGGGCAGGCTCAACGAGGTGCTTGCTTATGCTACCGAGAGAGTTCAGCCGCCTTCAGACAAGGGAAGAAGGCTGAAGATCTACTATATGACGCAGATAGGCACAAAGCCGCCCACGTTCGTCTCCTTCGTCAACCGTGCGGAGCTTTACCACTTCTCCTATCAGAGATACATCGAGAACCAGATAAGAGAGACCTTCGGCCTTGACGGCACACCGATAGTGTTCAAGATAAGAGAACGCAGTCGAGATGATACAAAGTAATAGGTAATAGGGAATAGGTAATAGGTAATAGGGAATAGATAATAGGTAATAGGTAATAGGGAATAGGTAATAGGTAATAGGTAATAGGGAATAGGGAATAGGGAATAGGGAATAGGTAATAGGGAATAGATAATAAGTAATAGATAATAGGTAATAGGTTGTGGGGGTGTCCCCGATGATTTATAAAGTTCAGAAAGGATAGTTGTTTTGGAAGTATTTGCGATAATATTTACTGTTGTTTTTGCATATCTCTTCGGCAGCCTTAACTCTGCGATAATCGTTTGCAGAGTTCTCAAAGGAAAGGATATCAGAGATTACGGCAGCAAGAATGCCGGCCTGACGAACGTTCACAGGGTGTTCGGCAAAGGCCCTGCTTTAGCTACCCTCTGCTGTGACCTTGCAAAGGGCGTTCTCGGCGTGGTGATCTGCCGGCTGGTGGTACACAGGCTTTTCGGCGTCACGTTTTTTGACGACCCACACTTTATAGGCTACGTTGCAGGCCTCTGCGTGAACCTCGGGCACTGTTTTCCTGTGTTCTACGGCTTTCACGGCGGAAAGGGCGTGCTGCTTGCCGCAACAACTCTGCTGGCGATAGACCCTATCACCTGCGCTTTTTCACTGGCAGTGTTCTTCATACTTGTGATACTTACAAAATATGTGAGCGTGGGCTCTATCGTCGCAGCGATCGCTTACCCCACATTCACTTTTATAAACCAGTCATTCCTTTACAGCGGTCACTACGCCGTGATACCGAACACGGTGGTCGCAGGGTGCATCGGGCTTCTGATAGTGTTCCTTCACAGGCCTAACATCAAGCGGCTCTTAAACGGCACCGAGAACAAATTCGGCAGCAAGAAAAAAGCTGCGGCAGAGCAGGACGGGTGATGCTATGCTGATCGATCTGCACACACATTCGGCTTTCTCTCCCGATGCCGTGGACGGTGTTCAGACAATGATAGAGGAGGCTCTGGGCAGGGGCGTTGAGGTGCTGGCCATTACAGATCACTGCGACTGCAATTTCTGGGAACTGCCTGCGCCCGATACAGTGCGCGACCGTGAGATGTACGGCGTTAAGTACTACGCAAAGGCAAGCATTTCAAGGGTCGATGATATGAAGAAAATCTATGCCGGAAGGATAAACCTTCTTTGCGGTACGGAGCTGGGTCAGCCGCTGCAGAACCCTGACGCTGCTGAGAAGATCGTATCCGACAAAAGACTTGACTTTATAATCGGCTCTCACCATATGAACAGGGGCAAAGACGATTTTTATTGGCTAGAGTACGGAAAAATGGACAGTTCAGAGATAGTATCGCTGCTTGACGATTACTTTGAAGAGGTGCTGGAGATGTGCCGCTGGGGCAGCTTTGACGTGCTCGGCCACCTGACGTATCCGCTCAGGTACATAACAGAGCGCGGCAGGATAGAAGATGTCGATATGAAGCGGTACGAGGAGCCTATCAGGGAAATTTTTCGGACACTTATCCATAACGGCAAGGGCATAGAGATAAACACCTCTGGCCTGCGGCAGCCGATAGGGAAGACCCTGCCGGAGCTTGATTACGTGAAGCTGTACCGCGAAATGGGCGGCAGCATACTCACAGTGGGCTCAGATGCGCACAAAAAGGGCGACATCGGCGCCGGCATTGAAGAGGGCATAAAAATTGCAAAGCAGGCCGGCTTTACTCACCTGACCTGTTTTGAAAAGCGCTCACCGAATTTTATAAGCATATGAAAAAAGCTCAGTCCCTTTGATGAGGGCTGAGCTTTTGTAATGCTTGTGTTTGTCCGGACTTGCTGCTTAATACCAGCCACCGAGATTTCCGTTTGTGTCTATCTGCTTGTTTGCAAGATTTACCTTGCAGAACTCCTCGGGCGCGGACTTGCCGCTGTCCTTGTAGATAGTGTCCCATGTGCCGGTGCCTACAAAGTGCGCATTCTTATCAGTGTTTGCGATGTACTCACCGTTGATGTACGTAACAAGAATGTTCTTTCTGTAGATCTGAAGCATACGAACAGCGCCGTCTCTGTTATACACTGCGATAAGCGCGAAGTTAACGTTGTTATCCTTCAGGAACTTTGCGCAGTTTTTGCTCGCTGTGTTGTAGGCCATAGGATTTGTTTTCTTGCCAGTCTGCCACTTTTCGGAAAAAGCGTTGTCAAGGCCGCTGGCAATTGCTTTGTCGAGCACCTGTGAAGGACCCATACTGCTTTGGTTGGTCTTGTAAACGTACCAGCTCACGTTACTGAATGAGCCAACTATCTCATACTGCCTTTTGGACCAGCCCTTGCTCGAGTCTGTGTCGAGATAGAGTACCTTGTTAAACGCTCCGCCGGGGTCGGCAGCATCGAGCATCAGCTTATCGATCAGCGCATTTTCGATCGCAACCTTGATAGTTCTTGCGTCAGCGATCGCAGCCTTGATCTTCGCCTTTTTTACGTAGTTATAGATCGACGGCACGATGATCGCAGCCAGTATGCCGATGATCAGTATAACAGTTACCAATTCAACTAAAGTAAAACCTTTCTTATTTTTCATAATATCATCCCATTCCTTACTTCTTTCCCATATAAGAAATCAATTCATTTTACTATTAGTATTATAGCACATTCGTACATAATAATCAACTTTTTACACCCAACTTTGTATG
>CACXFU010000139.1 GCA_902767035.1 uncultured Ruminococcus sp. | reverse complement strand
CGTGTCCAGCCGTGCGGCGAGCACCGTGTCCAGCCGTGCGGCGAGCACCGAGCACTGTATTAGATTAAATATGTTAAAAATGATGAAAACCTATTGCAAATACGGCTGATATTTGTTATAATAACTATGTATATCAATTATCGGATCGGGGTGTTACTATGCCGAAATTTCAGAGCGGAATGGAAGAAATGCTCGATATGTTCGTCTTTGAGACTGGCGACCTTCTCGAAAAGCTTGATGAGATACTTATGCGCACCGAGCAGGAGGATACCATTGAGACGGATGATATGAATGAGATCTTCCGTACTATGCATACTATAAAGGGCTCTGCCGCAATGATGGGCCTTTCAAATATGTCTACCCTTGCGCACGCTGTTGAGGACCTTTTCTTCATAATCAGAGAGGATCCCTCTGTTACCTATGACAAGCCTGCGCTCTATGAGCTTTTGTTCGCATCGTCCGATAATCTTAAAAATGAGCTCGAAAACATTCAGGACGAGAGCATACCCCTTTCTGATTTCTCAGAGCTTGAGGGCAAGATACACGCCTTTGCTGACGTTATGAAGGGCGGCTCAGGTGCGGCGGCACAGTCAGGCGCTCAGGAAGCAAAGCCGGAGGAAGCCCTCGGTTACGACGGCATATTTGAGGACGGAGAGGACGAAGCCGTTCTCACCTATAAGATAGTTTATTCCCAGAGCTGTGCAATGCCCTCAATGAGAGCGCTTGTTCTTATGAGAGCTCTCGGAAAGATAGCCGATGTTTTAAAGACCTTCCCCGATGACCTTGACGCCGACAGCGCCGACGATGATATCTCGGCAAAGGGTCTGTATATAAAGCTCACCACAGGCAGCGCCGAGCGGGTAGAGCAGCTCTTCCGCGATGCGCTGAACGTTGAGAGCTTCAAAAAAGTCGATAGGCCAAAGCAGGCAGAGAAAAAGCAGGAGGCTCAGACACCTGCGGCAGAGGAGGGCGCTCCCAAGCCGGCAGAGGCACCTAAGAAGGCAGCACCCAAAAAGCCTGCCGAAAAGCATGAGCAGTCAATGATGTCGGTAAAGCTCGAAAAGCTAGACAGGCTCCTTGATCTGGTGGCAGAGATAGTTATAACAGAGGGCTCTGTAATATCGTCTCCTGATATAAGAAACGCAGGAGGCAACTTTGACCGCTTCAACAAGTCCGCCAGAGAGCTCAAAAAGCTGACAGATGAGCTGCAGGACGTTGTAATGTCCATCAGAATGGTGCCGGTATCGACAGCGTTCCAGAAGATGAACCGAGTTGTCAGGGATATGAACACCAAGCTCAAAAAGAACGTTACCCTTACCTTTGTCGGTCAGGAGACCGAGGTAGATAAATCAATAGTTGACCTTCTTAACGACCCCCTTATGCACATAGTAAGAAATGCGGTCGATCACGGAATCGAGCTGCCCGAGGAGCGTGCTGCCGCCGGCAAGACGGAGCCGCCTACGGTCACCCTTTCGGCAGGGTATGATTCAAGCGAGGTAGTCATCGCCTGCAAGGATAACGGAGCAGGCATGGACAGAAACAAGATAATGGCAAAGGCCAAGAAAAACGGCCTTCTCACCAAGCCTGAGAGCGAGTATACCGACAAGGAAGTGTTCAATTTTGTTGTAGCGGCAGGCTTCTCCACCAATGAGCAGATAACCGAGTATTCGGGGCGAGGCGTCGGAATGGACGTTGTAAAGCAGAACCTTGAAAAGGTAGGCGGAAAGCTGATAGTTGATTCCGTTTTCGGAGAGGGCTCTACCTTTACGATAAGGATACCGCTGTCACTGTCGATCGTTGACGTTATGAGCATAGATGTAGGAAAGACGAACTTCTCGATACCCGTAAGCTCTATCAATGAGGCGTTCTCCTGCACAACGGATAAATACATTAAAGACACTGACGGCAATGAGTTCATAATGCAGAGGGGCGAAGCCGTTCCTCTCATCAGGCTGGGAGAGCACTTCGGCATAGAGGAAGCAGAGAAGGACGTTACCAAGGGCATAATGATAGAGTGCGAGAACGTCAACAACAGAGCAGTGCTTATGGCGGACAGGATAACGCTTGACCAGCAGGTAGTAGTGAAGCCGTTCCCTGCGGTGCTGGGAGATATGAAGCTCAAGGAAGCCGGAATGAGCGGCTGCTCGGTGCTGGGAGACGGAAGCATAACGATAATTCTTGATGTTCAGGAAATAATGTCGAACTGACGCAGCGTTGTCTGCAGATCATAAAAAAGAGGGTGAAAAAATGGCAGAGCCTTATTATTTTGATCAGTCGGAGTGGGGCGAAAAGGATTATTATGCCCTGCATAGATATATGCACAGAATGATATTTAACAAAGACCGCAAAATGGCTGAGATAGATAAGCTTGACCCTTGCAGAATGACTGAGCAGACAAGAGTGCTCTTATACTGTATAATAAAGTATTACGGAATGGACGATCTGCTGGAGCACGGGAACCTGTCACAGCTGAAAGGCTGTAAGCCGTTGGAAAAGCCCCTTGTGCTGGATACACACGCGGCTAACAGAAACAGTGTATACGCAAAGATGAATGTTATTTTCTGAGAGGAAAAGATATGCCGAACTTAAGTGTAACTTTGGAAGACTTTGATCAGGCGTTCAGAGTGCTGAATGAAATGCTTGAAAAAACCGGTCAGATCATAGAGGTAAGGGCCGATCCTCATACAAAACAGATACTGGCATATGACAGATGCTATAAGTTCCTTGAAGAGTTGAAAAACTGGTAACACATATAAAAGAGGGTGAAAAAATGGCAGAAGAAGCTAAGCTTGACTTTGCACAGACGGGCGGACAGATACTTACCTTCCTGTCGGAGGAGAAGCTGTATGCCTTTAAAATAACCGATGTTACGGACATAATTGAGATACCTGAGATGACTGTCATACCGCGCACCCCTGACTATATCCCCGGGGTGATAAACCTAAGGGGCAAGGTCGTGCCGATAATAGATCTCAGAAAAAAGCTCGGCAGCCCCGACTGGGAGTATGACTCGAAAAGCTGTATCATTCTTGTGGAAAAGGGCGTTTATCAGGCAGGCATACTTGTTGACCGCGTAAACGACGTTGAGAACGTTGTCCCTGCACAAATAGCTGCCAACCCCGTGAAGGACAGCACTGAGCGCTATTTTATAACCTCAGGGGAGAGAAGGATATCACTGTTGAATACGAGGAAGCTTATCAAGAACTAAATGGAGGATAGCTATGTTAGAGATCTCTCAGCAGGATTTTGAAAAGCTGACAGGCTTTATAAAAACAAATTACGGCCTTGACCTTTCTCAGAAAAAGGTGCTCGTTGAGAGCAGGCTCAGCAATTACATAATGGACAGCGGCTTCAGCAGCTTTGAGGAGTATCTCCCGACACTATATAATGACTATATGGGTGCAGAGATCGAGAACCTCATCAACAGGCTGACAACTAACTACACCTACTTCATGCGTGAGACGAACCACTTTGAACACCTTATGCACGTTTTCCTTCCCTATGCGGAAAACCACCTGAAGGATCATAATATCTGTGTGTGGAGCGCAGGCTGTTCGTTCGGCAATGAGCCCTATAATCTTGAGATGTGCCTTGATGAGTACTTCGGTATGAAAAAATATGTGTGGGACCTGAAGATCCTTGCGACCGATATCTCGTATAATGCCCTTCGTGCAGCAAAAAACGGCATCTATACCGAGGAGTCGATGGCGAGGGTGCCCGCGCGCTGGAGAGAGAAATACTTCAAGCCCTACGGCAAAGGGCTCTATCAGGTGAAGGACGATATAAGAAACAGGATCGAATTCAGATACCATAACCTTATGGACGCGATAAAATTCAAAAGAACGTTTGACCTTATCGTGTGCCGCAATGTTATGATCTACTTTGATGAGCAGACAAAATCAGACCTCTGCAAGCGCTTTTATAAGGCTACCAACAACGGCGGATATCTCTACATCGGCCATGCCGAATCCGCCCCCGAAGATATCCCTTATAAAAAGCAGGAGCCTGCTATCTACAGGAAGGAGGAGGCAGTATGAGCATAAAGATACTTGTCATCTCCGATGATACCGAATTCAGAGGCTCCGTTCTCAAAATAATAACTGAAAAAAGCGCAGGCAAATACATAGCATCAGCCTGTACCCTGAAAGAGGGCAGAAAGACGGCCATATCGCTCTCGCCCTCATATATCCTGCTGGACGCTGATTCTCAGGGTGCCAATGCAGATTATCTTATCGGTCTTGTTCCGAGATATTCCGTGCCGATAGTGGTATGCACCTCTACTCCCAACATAAAATATACTATGCTGCAGTCGGGTGCTATGGACGTTCTCACGAAGAATGAGGCGAATATAAGGTCCTTCGCGCAAAGGCTTATGTCAAGCATCGAAAGGAACGCCGCCACCAGAAAGGTGCTCGTTTCAAGGCCTGCGGTAAATGCCTCGGCCTTTATAGCTGTGGGCGGCTCAACAGGCAGCACGGAGGCTCTTCGCGAGATAATAAAGAGCCTCAGGGGAGATATCCCGCCGATGGCGGCAGTGCTCCATATGCCTGATAAATATACCGCTATCTATGCCTCTCAGCTCAATGATATCACCGATTATGAGGTAGTAGAGGCATCCAGCGGCCTTTATCTCAAGCAGAACCAGATAGTTATAGCGGCAGGCGGCAGGCATTTAAGGCTTTTCCGTGACAAGAAGGGCTATTTTGTCACCTCGGAGCCCGGAGTAAGGGTGTCGGGGCATTGTCCGTCAGTTGATGTTTTCTTCGACAGCGTAGCCTATGCCGCTAAGAAAAACGCCATAGGCGTGATACTGACAGGAATGGGACAGGACGGCGCCAAGGGTATGCTAAATATGAAGCAGATGGGCGCATATAATATAGGGCAGGACGAAGCGACCTCAGTGGTCTACGGAATGCCGAGAGCCGCGTTTGAAAACGGTGCGGTCAGAAAGCAGTGTCCTCTTTCGGCAATAGGTGCAGAGATACAGAAGAGGGCCGCCATCATAAGTAAAGGACTGTAAAGGGGGAGAGTTTTTTGGCTTTGGAAAAATATTTGCTTTTTGAAGCGGGCGAGAGGGAATTTTCTGTCGCCTTTGCGGACATATTACAGATAATCGCTGCCGAGGAGCCCTCGCCTATCCCTGATTTTCCCGATTATGTTCTGGGAACGATAGCCTTTGACGGCAGCGTTATACCCGTTATCAGCCTGAGAAGACGCTTTCATTATGAGGACAAGCCGATATCCGACAGGAACTGCATAATAGTTGTCCTGAGCGAGGATAAAAGGGTGGGTCTTCTTTGTGACAGCGTAGCAGGCTTTACCGAGCTCAATGACGGCGACATAAAGCCGCCCACAGCTCTCAATGAGGAGGCAAGCGCGCGATTTCTCAGAGGAGAGGTCCTTCTTGACGACAGGCACATACTCCTGCTTGACCCGATAAAGCTCATAAAGCTCGGAGATGAAGCCGTGCTCGAAACGGCAGCCCCCGAGGAAGGAAAGGAAGATACCGAACAATGAGAGAGATAGATGTTTCACTGGTGGAGCAGACCGTAAGAGACCTTTGCATAAAAGCAAATCTTATCCTGCCGGAGGATATGGAGAAGTGTATCCTCAAAGGAAGAGAGGAGGAGCGCTCACCCGTCGGAAGAAACGTGTTCGATGATATAAAGGCGAACATCGAAACTGCCAGAAATGAGAATATCCCTATCTGTCAGGATACGGGAATGGCAGTGATATTTATGGAGGTCGGACAGGACGTTCACTTTGTGGGCGGCTCGATCAATGAGGCCGTAAACAGGGGAGTTGCCAGAGGCTATACCGAGGGCAGGCTCAGATGCTCCATAGTGTCGGATCCGCTTGAAAGAGTGAACACCGGAGACAACACGCCGCCGGTGCTGCACCTTAAATATACTGACGGCGAACAGGTAAAAATAATGGTGTCGCCAAAGGGCTTCGGCAGCGAGAATATGTCTCAGCTGAAAATGATGACCCCTTCCGTAACTCAGGACGAGATTGTTGACTGGGTGGTGTCGGTCTGTGCAAAGGCAGGGTCAAATCCCTGTCCCCCGATAGTTATTGGTGTCGGCATAGGCGGAGATTTTGAAAAGTGCGCCTATCTTGCAAAGAAGGCTCTTTGCAGGAGCGTATCAGTCAGAAACCCTAAGCCATTGTACAGAGACCTTGAACAGAGAATGCTCGATGAGATAAACAAGCTCGGCATAGGGCCGCAGGGCTTCGGCGGAACAAAGACCTGCCTTGCGGTAAATATCGAGGAAGCATCCACTCATATAGCAGGGCTGCCGGTATCGGTAAATGTCGGCTGCCATGTCACAAGGCACGCAGAGGCGACTATATAGCGTACTCCATGTGCTGACAGGGAAATAAGGCTCGGCATAGATAAGGCTTTCAGTGAAAAGCATACAGCAGAATGATCCGGAAAAGTTGGTGAGAACGGTTGAAAAGATATAAGCCTGCAAAGGTGCCTGTGCTGCTTACGATGGTGTTTGTGGCAGCACTGTTTTATGTGCTTTACAGAGCGCTTGGCTATATAGATGAATATATACCCTTTCCGGCAAGGTATCTGCAGCTGCCAGCTGAGATCGTAGGTGCGGTGGTCAGTCTGCTGCTGCTGCCGATCTATTATTTCAACACCTTTTACACCGTCAGCTCAAAGGTCGTCACCGCGAGAACAGGCATAATAGTCACTGCAAAGCAGCTGATGCCTGTCTCCTCGGTAAAGTCTGTCACGACTATCCAGGTGCCGTTCGGCAATATCCTCGGCTACAACTTCGTGATACTAAACGCTCAGGGCACAAACCTGATAATCCCGTTCATTCTGAAAAAAGACGCCAAAGAGATCGCAGACATTGTCAATAACTCTATCCGCAACCGTGCGTCCTCCGGCAAGACCGAAAAGGAGGCGCCATGAGACCGACCTCTCCGACGAACAGGGCAGCGGCTTTTTTCCGCAGCCGCCAGCACCCTATAAAAATAATCACCTATACAAGAAAGCAGCTGTGGCTGCTCGTAATACCGCTTGCAAAGTATCTCATAGCCGCACAGTTCAATTTCCAGAGCTGGTTTCGCTCACACTGGCTGGAGATACTTACTGTTGCTCTTATTTTCGGCTATGCGGTGCTTCGATGGGTCTTCGTTTATTATGAGGTCGGCGACGACCATATAACCGCGCATACCGGCTTTTTCGGCATAAAGACCACAAGAGTGAATTTTTCAGAGATATCTGCATTTTCGCTCAATCAGGGCTATCTTGACAGGCTGATACATTCGTGCACCATCTATCTGGATACCGGTGCCAGCTCATCAAGGACCTCTGACATATCCTTTAACCTTAACCGAAAGCAGGCCTTTGAGATCTACCACAGCATCACCGCGGTCTGCCATAACAAGCCGAAGTACGTCTACCGTTCAAGGCGCTCGGACCTTATGATATTTTCGCTGCTGTTCTCTTCCACCCTTTCGGGAATGCTGGTCGTTGTGGGTATCATTTTTCAGGCCTACAGGATAATGGGAAGAGAGGTGGAGCTTCGCCTTCTGCGTGAGGTGAACAGCAGGATAGAGAGCTCTCCCATTTTAGAGGTGATACCTGCCTATATCCTTGCAGGCGCAACTCTTATCTTCGGGCTGTGGCTCATATCGTTCGTTGCAAACCTTATGAGACACTGGGGTTTTTCATGCACAAAGTCCTCCGGACTTTTTATAATCAGGAGCGGCAAGGGCGCAAGAAGACGTCATGTCCTCAGACGAAAAAGAATAAACTATATTGATTATAAGCAGTCATTCCTGATGAAGCTTTTTTTTTTTTTTTTT
>CACXFU010000138.1 GCA_902767035.1 uncultured Ruminococcus sp. | reverse complement strand
GACCCCGGTCTGCAGCTGTTCAAGGATAAGTATGACGGTAAGATCGAGTATATCCAGACAACATGGGATGATAGATATACTAGACTAGCAAAGGCAGTTATGGCTAATGACTCGCCTGACTTCTTCCCTGCAGACGATATGGATGCTTTCCCGAAGGGCGCTATCAAGGCAATGTTCGAGCCAATCGACGACTACATTGACCTGAACTCCGAGCTCTGGACACCTTCAAAGACTGTATGCGATGCAGGCTACTTCAACGGCGGACACTATATCGCAGGTATAAACGCTAGACCTCAGTATGTATGTATCTACAACAGAACTACAATTGAGGACGCAGGCTTTGATGATCCTGCTGAGCTGTTTGCTGAGGATAAGTGGACATGGTCCGTATTCAGCGAGATGTGCCTTGAGTTCACAAACGCTGATGAGGATAAGTATGCACTTGACGGTTACTGGTACGGCAAGGCACTTAATGACACAAGCGGATATCCTATGATAGGCCTTGAGAACGGTAAGCTCGTAAACAACATGGATAGGCCTGAGATCACAAAGGTCCAGGATATGATGTATGAGCTCGCTAAGAACAACGTTATGTTCCCAAGATCCGATAACGCTTGGAAGACCAGAGGCGACGGTTCTACCGGTGAGGGTCTCGGTTCCGGACTTACACTGTTTATCCCTGTTGGTACATGGGCTATCGAGGGCACAACAGAGTCTACCAAGATCTTCGGTGACGTTGAGGGCGGCGAGGTTATGTTCGTTCCTATGCCCAGACTTGACGACGGCGACGGAAAGTACTACGTATCCGCTGGTATCCACGGCTTCCTGCTTTGCAAGAACGCTCCGAATCCTAAGGGATTTGCAGCTTATATGAACTGCCTGCAGGTTTCTGCACAGAATGCTAACGAGATCGGCGAAGAGCAGCTCAGAGACGAGTACAAGTGGACTGACGAGATGATCGAGATGAGACGTACTGTTTACGATCTCGCAGCTGAGAACCCTGTATTCGACTATCAGGAAGGTGTTACACCTGAGCTTTCTACTCTGATGATGACTGTTAACCAGGCTACAATGGTTACAGGCGGCGGAGCTACATCCTGGAGTGAGTGCGTTGCATCTAACAAGACTGCAGTTGATTATCTTATCGACGAGTGCAACTCCAACATTTCTGATGTTCCTTCAGAGTAATTTCAAAACATACGGACGGGCAGAGATGCCCGTCCTTTTTTTGCGTGTGGGCATTTTTTTGTACATTTGAGACTCAGAAATATTTGTTAAAATTATTACCAACTGTAAATATATGAAAGTTGCACAAGAAATTTTGAATAAATTAGTGCAAGAATTTTTTGAAAAATTGTTTACAAGGGACAAAAAATGTGTTATAATATGTTTGTTACAAGAAACAAATTAATTATCAGCGATAATGATCTTTTTGAAAAGGGGGTCGTTTATATGAGATCGATCATCACTATCAGCCGTGAATTCGGGAGCGGTGGAAGAGAGATCGGCAAGAAGCTTGCTGACAGGTTCGGAGTACCGTTTTATGATAAGGAGCTGCTGGAGATAGCCTCTAAGGAGAGCGGTATTGCCAGAGAGCTGTTCGTGAAGAATGATGAGTCTTATACAAACAGCTTCCTTTATTCTCTTGTTATGGGCAATTATCCCGTATCTCCTGACGGAAGGCTCAATCCGGAGCTTCCGCTCAACCACAAGATCTTTCTTGCACAGTTTGAGACTATCAAGAAGCTTGCCGAGAAAGGCCCCTGCGTAATTGTAGGAAGGTGTGCGGATTACGTTCTGAAGGATGAGCCGAACGTTGTGAACTTTTTCGTTTCGGGAAATATGTTTGAGAAGAAGAGAAGGATCCTCGAGCGGTATGACATTGAGAAGAACAAGGTCGAGGATTTCATTAAGAAGACTGACAAGCGGCGCGCATCGTATTACAACTACTACACCGATATGAAGTGGGGAGAGGCAAGGCATTTTGACCTCTGCGTCAATTCCTCGCGTTCGGGCATTGAGGGCGCTGTAGACCTTATGTACGACTACGTCGGCATCAAGGAGAACAAGCCTGCCGGCTGAGCAGGTCAACCAACGAACTTTTCTTTAATTCATTTTACTTTCCTTACTACGAAAAGAGGCCGTCAATTGACAGCCTCTTTTTGTGTGCGCAGGGGCGTGCCCCTGCACCGCCGCCCCTACCCCGCGTAAGTAGTTGCGTGCTATAAAACCGTTAGCCCTCCCGCGGAGGGGAGGGGTGCTCGCCGCACGGCTAACTCACGCCGTACTTTTGCTTGAGCGGTAAGCTAGTGGTCGCACCTGATAAATAGTTATGTATTTCATAGGATCTAGGGGACAAATTAAAAATTGACAAATAATTAACAAAATTAAATACATAAACTATGTTACAAAAATGTCAGCAATTTTGCATATTATGTCGGGAAAATAACTTGTGTTTTTAATCATTTTGTAGTATAATGCTACTATATGACAAGATTGCCGGGCTGTGCTTTTGTATGGCTTCGACAGGATTTTCAGATATTTATTCCGGGGCGCAGATGCCCCTATCAACATTGAGGAGGTTGTTTTATGTCAGAACAAAACAAGGTTCCGTTCAGGGGCACAGAAGCCCAGGAAAAACAGCTTCAGGAAGTTATAGCTAAGCACCGCGGCCAGCCCGGCGGTCTTATGCCTACACTTCAGGAGGCTCAGGGGATCTACGGCTATCTGCCGATCGAAGTCCAGAAGATGATCGCTGACGGTCTCGGCGTTTCTCTTTCGGAAGTGTTCGGTGTTGCAACATTCTATTCGCAGTTCTCGCTTACTCCTAAGGGTGAGCACGTTTGCAGTGTCTGTCTCGGTACGGCTTGCTACGTAAAGGGCTCGGATAAGGTGCTTGAGGCGCTTGAAGAGAAGCTCGGCATCAAGGCCGGAGAGGTTACCGAAGACGGTAAGTTCTCTATCGAGTCTTGCCGCTGCGTTGGTGCCTGCGGTCTTGCACCTGTAATGACCATCGGTGAGGAAGTCTACGGTAAGCTTACTCCCGATCAGGTAGGAAAGATCATTGATTCCTATATGAATGAAAAGGGAGGCGAGTAAAGCATGACGTTTGAAGAACTTACCCAGATAAGACAAAAGACCTCCGACCTTATCAAGGTCAGAAAGCTTATAGCTTCCGAGGCTGCCAAGATGGCAGAGAAGACTGAGTACCGTAAGCAGATACTCGTTTGCGGCGGTACAGGCTGTACTTCATCAGGAAGCAAGAAGATACTTGATGCTCTTGACAATGAGTTGAAGGCTCAGGGCATCGACAAGGAGATCCTCGTTGTAAGGACAGGCTGCTTCGGCCTTTGCTCACTCGGCCCTATTGTTATAGTTTATCCTGAGGGCACATTCTATGCTCAGGTAACTCCCGAGGGCGTTGTAAGGATCGTTGATGAGCACCTCAAGAACGATCAGGTGTGCAAGGATCTGCTCTACAAGGAGACTGTTCACGAGGACGGCTCTATAACTCCTCTGGCAGAGACAAACTTCTACAAAAAGCAGAAGAGAATAGCACTCAGAAACTGCGGTGTTATCGATCCTGAGAATATTGAAGAATATATCGGAACAAGAGGCTATGAGGCTCTCTACAAGGTGCTTGACACTATGACTCCCGACGAAGTCTGTCAGGAAGTTCTTGATTCAGGCATCAGAGGAAGAGGCGGCGCAGGCTTCCCGACAGGCAGAAAGTGGATGTTCACCAAGGATGCTCCCGGCGATGTTAAGTATGTTGCTTGTAACGCTGACGAGGGCGACCCCGGTGCGTTCATGGACAGATCTATCCTTGAGGGCGACCCTCACGCTATCATTGAGGCTATGACGATCGCTTCCTACGCTGTAGGCGCTCATCAGGGCTATGTATATGTAAGAGCTGAGTACCCTGTAGCCGTTCACAGACTTCAGGTAGCTCTCGATCAGGCAAGAGAATACGGACTGCTAGGCAAGGACATCTTCGGCAAGGGTCATGACTTCGATATCGAGATCAGACTCGGTGCAGGTGCTTTCGTCTGTGGTGAGGAAACTGCACTTCTGACCTCTATCG
>CACXFU010000137.1 GCA_902767035.1 uncultured Ruminococcus sp. | reverse complement strand
TTAGTATTCCTGCGGTAAATTTGGGCAATCTGACGAAAAATCTGACTGCGTATCTGTACCACAATCTTTGTGCGGTGTTGCCTTAAAACAAACCCGAGAACGAAACAAGGTCGTTCTCGGGTTTGTTGTTTGGGAAAAATTGCATTATCAATATACATTTGTGCACCCGAAGGGGTTTGGCGATACACTAACTAACTGAGTTGTGCACCCGAAGGGGTTTGGCGAGCGTGCAGCAGACGTGGTAGCTGCCGGAAAGCCCCCAAGTTGGGCGTCAAGCTTAGTCTGAATTAAGCACCAACTTTGAGCGTATATAAAGCCTGCAAAGCTATTGAAAAGCAGCGGAAACAAAACTCATAGTCCACGCTCACTAGGGCGTGCGCCCAGCCGTGCGGCGAGCACTACGCAAAAAAAATAGCAGGACATTATGCCCTGCGCGAGATAAAATAAAAAAACTATGTGTAGAACAAAAGAAAGGAGACAACAAAACGGATGATTAATCAAATTAATCACCACTTGCATTATACCTCGTTTTAGCAGATTAGTCAAGTAAATAATTTGTTTTTAAGTTTGTTTTCGTTAATTTTCGTTAATCTACACAATTTTAACTGCCTGTTTTTTAGTAAAAGGTAAGCTATACTTAAAATTTACCTTAAATGTTTAATAATATTAATATTTGACACTTATCAATTTTCGTAAAAATAAGGCCGCCGTCACGAGCTGCTGCCCGTAACTGCGGCCTTGCTGCGGCATCGGAAGGAAGTCTGTGATCTTTTCAGACAAGCAAACCCGTATTCGGAAGCCTGAGCGGAAAACAGGCTCCCTTCCCCTGCCGGAGTGGATCTCCTAGCTCCTTGAGGGGACGAGCTCTCTGTCTCTGAAAAGAAGAGAGATACACCACACTGCCGAAATAGCGACAAGGGTGTATATCAGGCGGCTGATGACGGCTGCCTGCCCGCCGAACAGATAAGCGACCAGATCAAATCTGAAAATGCCTATCAGTCCCCAGTTTACTCCTCCTATGATGAGTAGGATAAGCGCTATCCTGTCGAGCATAAGCTACCTCCTTTATGGTTTAGTGCTCTATATCAAGCCGTTTGAACGGCGTTGCGTTATTATTATTGACGGCAAAATGCGCTTTATTCATTTTTTATTTGGTAAAAAGTACACAAAAAACGGCTGAAAATTCTATACTCACGCCATTTATTTTTACTAGACAAAAGGACTGCGGTATGTTATAATGACTATATGGGTCCAGGCCGGGCTGTCTCGGCTTAAACGTTTAAGATGTTATTGGAGTGATTCGATTGAATAAGATAGAGCTTGGATACAAATTCAAGGGCGTTGAATGTGTCAGGCTTCAGACGGGAAGGTATATGTGCGTTATCGCGCCGAAGATGGGGTGCTCCGTGCTGAGGCTCAGAGATGAGAAAAACGGCGTTGAGGTGTTCCGCTACAGAGAGGACTGCACTGCCGACAGGATAAATGAGGCCAGAGAGATATGGGGTCTGCCGACACTTTATCTGCCGAACAGGTTCGATAACGGCGTGCTCAGGACATCGGACGAGCTGTACAGGCTGCCGATAAATGAGACGCTCTTCGGCAACTATATACACGGCTGGGTGCACAAGAGAGAGCACGAGGTGGAGTGCTATTCGACCGAGGACGGAAAATGCGTTCTGGTGACGTCTTACACCTTTGATAAGAATGACGAGATGTATGAGTACTTCCCTGTGGATTTCAAGATAAGCTACACGTTCACGCTATCTGACAAGGAAGGACTTACGCAGGAGATCTATCTGACGAGCAACAGCGACAAGGCTCTGCCGGTCTCGATCTGCACGCACACCTGCCTGAATGCTCCGCTGAGAGACGGAGGACAGGAGGAGTCGATGAGGCTTTGTGTGCCGATAGGGGAGAGATGTGAGCTCGATGACAGGTGCCTGCCTACTGAGGAGCTGCTGCCGCTTGAGAAATACGATGAGGAGTACAGAAAGGGCACGAAGATGCCGACACTCAACGACATATCGAACGATATGTACACGGCGCGCATGAACAGGCTCGACGGAAAGGATTTCTACGGCGCTTATGTGACCGATCTTGACAGCGGAATAAGGGTATGCAATGAGGTGTCGAAGGAATTAAGGTTCTGGAATATGTGGAAAGACAAGGGCTTCAACGGGTATTTATGCCCGGAGACTATGACGGCGATGATAAATGCGCCGAACCTCTCGCTTGACAGGGAAACATCCGGCTATGCAGAGCTTGTGAAGGGACAGACCTTCAGGTGCAGCCAGAGGTTCTTTGTGCTGGCAGAGGACGAAACTTATTGAAAATTAAGCTCCGGCTTAATATAAATGCGGGGTGTCCGTTGGCGGCGGCCTGCATCTAACATGAAAGGTGGTAAATAAACTATGAAGTTTGGTTTTTTCGATGACGTGAACAAGGAATATGTCATAACCAACCCGAGGACTCCGTATCCGTGGATAAACTATCTGGGAACTCAGGAGTTTTTCTCGCTGATCTCAAACACAGCAGGAGGCTACAGCTTCTTCAAGGACGCAAGACTGAGAAGAATAACAAGATACCGTTACAATAACGTACCTGTTGATATGGGCGGAAGATACTTCTATATCAATGAGGGCGGCGACGTCTGGAACCCGGGCTGGAGCCCTGTAAAGGCTGAGCTCGACAGCTATTCCTGCCGCCACGGTATGGGATATACTATAATCAAGGGCTCAAGAAACGGCCTTGAGGCTGAGGTATCGTTCTTCGTTCCTCAGAATTATAACGGTGAGGTACAGAAGGTCGTGCTGAAAAACACCTCGGACAAGCCCAAGAGCTTCAAGCTGTTCTCATTCCTTGAATGGTGTCTCTGGAACGCACAGGACGACGGTGAGAACTTCCAGAGGAATTTCAACACCGGTGAGGTGGAGATAGAGGGCTCGACCATCTATCACAAGACAGAATACAAGGAGAGAAGAGATCACTTCGCATTCTATACCGTAAATGCTGACATCGCCGGCTTTGATACCGACAGAGAGTCCTTTATGGGAAGCATTTACAACGGCTTTGCAAACCCCGGCACTGTTTTCGAGGGCAAGCCTGCAAACTCAGTCGCTGACGGCTGGTCGCCTGTGGCTTCACACTGCATAGATATCACTCTCGGTGCAGGTGAGGAGAAAACGCTGGTATTCGTTCTCGGTTATGTTGAGAACGGCGAGAACAAGTGGAACGCTGACGGCTCGATGAACAAGAGCAAGGCTTATGAGATGATAGAGGCTATGAACAGCGCTGAGAAGGCTGACAAGGCTCTTGCTGAGCTGAAGGCTTCATGGGAGGCTCTGCTCGCACAGTATCATGTTGAGACTGCTGATGACAAGCTCAACAGAATGGTAAACATCTGGAACCAGTATCAGTGCATGGTAACATTCAATATGTCAAGATCCGCTTCCTACTTTGAGAGCGGTATCGGCAGAGGAATGGGCTTCCGTGATTCTAACCAGGATCTGCTGGGCTTCGTTCACCAGATACCTGACAGAGCAAGACAGAGGATACTTGACCTTGCTGCAACTCAGTTCGAGGACGGCGGCTGCTATCACCAGTATCAGCCTCTCACAAAGAAGGGCAACGACGCTATCGGCGGTGACTTCTCCGACGATCCGCTGTGGATGATACTTTCTACCGCTCAGTACATCAAGGAGACAGGTGACTACACTATCCTTGACGAGCAGGTGCCTTATGACAACGACGAGAGCAAGGCTCAGTCGATGATGCACCACCTGAAGATGAGCTTCTGGCACGTTGCCGAGAACGTTGGTCCGCACGGACTGCCGCTTGCGATGAGAGCTGACTGGAACGACTGCATCAACCTGAGCTGCCATTCCGACACTCCGGGCGAGAGCTTCCAGACCTACACCTCACCTAAGTACGGTGAGCAGAAGTTCAGCCGTGTGGCTGAGTCGGTGCTTGTGGCTACGATGATGGCTTTTATCGGGCCTGAGTATGTTGCGCTTTGCAAGTACAAGGGTCTTGACGACGAGGCTGAGAAGGCTCAGGCTGAGATCGACAAGATGAACAAGAACACTATGGAGCACGCTTTCGACGGCGAGTGGTTCCTCAGAGCTTATGATGACTTCGGAAAGAAGATGGGCTCCAAGGAGTGCGAAGAGGGCAAGATCTTCATTGAGCCTCAGGGCTTCGCAGTTATGGCAGGTCTCGGCAAGGAGTCGGGCAAGGATATACTGACTATGAACAGCGTAAAGAAGTATCTTGATACTCAGTACGGTCTGGTGCTCAACAACCCTGCATTCACAAAGTACTATAAGGAGTACGGTGAGATCTCTACATATCCGGGCGGATACAAGGAGAACGCAGGTATATTCTGCCACAACAATGCGTGGATAATCTGCGCTGAGGCTGCTATAGGCAGAGGAGATCAGGCGTTTGAGTACTATTCAAAGATAGCTCCTGCTTATCTTGAGGAGATATCCGATCTTCACAGGACTGAGCCTTATGTATACGCTCAGATGATCGCAGGTAAGGACGCTAAGCGTCACGGTGAGGCTAAGAACAGCTGGCTGACAGGTACA
>CACXFU010000136.1 GCA_902767035.1 uncultured Ruminococcus sp. | reverse complement strand
TTAGTATTCCTGCGGTAAATTTGGGCAATCTGACGAAAAATCTGACTGCGTATCTGTACCACAATCTTTGTGCGGTGTTGCCTTAAATAAAACCTTGTATAAAAACTATGTTTTATGTTATAGATAGACTGGAGTAAAAGCTATGGAAAGAGTTTTTTTTGAGGAATGGGAAGGCTTCAAGCCCGGTAAATGGTCGAACACTGCGGTGATCCCGCGTGACTTCATTCAGAAAAACTATACCCTTTATGAGGGTGACGAGTCGTTTCTCGAAGGGCCTACCGAGGCGACCAGAAAGCTCTGGGAGCAGGTGTGTGAGCTTTCACGGCAGGAAAGGGAAGCCGGCGGCGTGCTTGATATGGACACGAAGATCATATCGACGATCACCTCTCATGGGGCAGGATATATAGATAAGGATCTCGAGCAGATAGTAGGCCTTCAGACGGACAAGCCGTTAAAGCGCTCGCTGCAGCCCTTCGGAGGTCTCAGAATGGCACAGGCTGCCTGTGAGCAGTACGGCTACAAGGTCGATGATGATGTAGTTGAGATATTCACAAAATACAGAAAGACCCACAATCAGGGCGTGTTTGACGCTTATACTCCCGAGATGAGGCTTGCAAGGCACGCAGCTATCCTGACGGGACTTCCCGATGCATACGGAAGAGGAAGGATAATAGGCGACTACAGGCGGGTCGCGCTTTACGGCGTTGATTACCTTATTGAGGACAAGAAGTATCAGCTGGCAAATTCGCTGGTGAGAATGACCTCTGAAAACATAAGGCTCAGAGAAGAGCTTGCGGAACAGATCAGGGCTCTGGGTGAGCTAAAGCAGCTCGGCGCTATCTACGGGTATGATATTTCGCGCCCTGCAAAGAATGCGAAGGAAGCTATCCAGTGGCTCTATTTCGGCTATCTTGCGGCGGTCAAGGAACAAAACGGCGCCGCTATGTCGCTCGGAAGAACCTCAACGTTCATTGATATCTATATCAAGAGGGATATGGACAGGGGTATCCTCACCGAGGCCGAGGCTCAGGAGCTTATTGACCACTTTATTATGAAGCTGAGACTTGTGAAGTTTGCAAGAACGCCCGAGTATAATGCGCTTTTCTCAGGCGACCCTACCTGGGTGACGGAGTCGATAGGCGGCGTGTCGATAGACGGTGTGCCTATGGTGACAAAGACCTCGTTCAGATATCTTAATACGCTCAATAATCTCGGCCCTGCACCCGAACCGAATATGACGGTGCTCTGGTCAACGAAGCTTCCTCATAATTTCAAGAAGTTCTGCGCTAAGATGTCGATAAAGAGCTCGGCCATACAGTATGAGAACGATGACCTTATGAGAGTTACCCACGGCGATGACTATGCGATAGCTTGCTGTGTGTCTTCAATGGTAGTCGGCAAGGAGATGCAGTTCTTCGGTGCGAGAGCTAACCTTGCAAAGTGCCTGCTCTACGCTATAAACGGCGGTGTTGACGAGAGACTGGGCTTGCAGGTGGGGCCTAAGTACAGGCCTGTTGACGGAGAGTACCTTGACTTTGACGACGTGATGAGCAAGTATGACGATATGATGGAGTGGCTGGCAGGGCTTTATGTGAACACGCTCAACGTTATCCACTATATGCATGACAAGTACAGCTATGAGCGCCTGCAGATGGCTCTGCACGACAGGGACGTAAAGAGGTATTTTGCAACGGGTATAGCAGGCCTTTCAGTAGTTGCGGATTCGCTTTCTGCGATAAAGTATGCTAAGGTAAAGCCCGTGCGCAAGGATATACAGATTAGGAACAAAAAGGGCGAGGTAGTTGACGTTGCAAGAAATGTGGTGGTAGATTACATCGTTGAGGGAGACTTCCCGAAGTACGGCAATAACGATGACAGAGTTGATAAGATCGCTGTTGATATAGTAAAGCGCTTTATGAACAAGATCAGAAAGCACCACACCTACCGCGGCGGCATACCTACAATGTCGATACTGACTATCACATCAAATGTCGTTTACGGCAAGAAGACCGGCTCGACCCCTGACGGCAGAAAGATAGGCGTGCCCCTTGCCCCCGGCGCAAACCCCATGCACGGCAGAGACACCCACGGTGCAGCGGCGTCGCTTTCATCAGTTGCAAAGCTGCCGTTCAGACACGCACAGGACGGCATCTCGAACACGTTCACCGTTATCCCGGGCGCACTCGGAAAGGACGATGAGGTCTTTGCAGGGGATATTGACATCGAGAGCATAGCAAGGGAGCTTGAAGATGGGGTATAACGTATCGAAGGACGATGATAACTCTCAGGCAGATGAGCTCGTTGAGATGATAGATAAGCTCATAGCCTCGGGCAGCGGGCACCTTACAGTGTCACTTGACGAGACTGCCGAGGGCATAACAGTAAACAGGTACAGCTCGGCTGACTGCACCCCCGGAAAGAGAGCCTGCGCTCAGCCGAACGAAAAGGCGATAGATGAAACGGAGGACGAATAGTATGGCAAATATTGAACCGAATGATGCACAGGTCGAGAACCTTATCGGGCTGCTTGACGGCTATGCCGAAAAGGGAGGACACCACCTGAACGTAAATGTCCTCAACAGAGAGACGTTGCTTGACGCACAGAAGCACCCTGAAAAATATCCTCAGCTGACGATCAGGGTATCGGGCTATGCGGTGAACTTTATAAAGCTCACCAAAGAGCAGCAGGACGATGTTATCTCGAGGACATTTCATGACAGCTTATAAATAATCAAGCACCCTGTCCGCGCGGCTTTTCGCGTAACAGGGTGCTTATCGTTTTATCTTGCGCGGCCGCAGTCAACACATTTCTGGCTGGAGTGAATGTTTATCCTGCCGCAGCTCTGGCACTGCCAGACCTCCTGACTGTCAAGAGCGGGGTTGTGGGTGAGGGCTCTTTCTAATTTCGGGTCGGTCTTGTCGCCTGATTTATACCGTTCAAACTCATTGTAGAAAGTTACCCGTGAGCTGTGGTTGAGGTCATATACGTTTTCACAAAGCTCTCCGAAAGCATAGAGCAGAAGCATCACGAACCAGAATTTAAAAAGAGATACGATCATCAGCAATATGATCTGTGCTCTCAGGTGGGTCTCCGCAGATGTCTGCTCATCGGTGAAATAATTGAGAACGGTTTTCAGCTCGCGGCTGTCTTCAATTTCCTGAACGATTATCCTGCCGTCTGTGTCATTGAAACGGGCGTAACCGTATTCGTCAAATTTTGAAAGGCAGATAACGTTCAGTGCAACGATTATGATAGTGCCGAGCAGAGTAAGTACAGTTGCGACGGTCTGCAAAAGGTCACCTGCATTTTTTAGTCTTTTCATACTATTACCTCCGAAGTTGTATTTGTACACATAAGTGTTCATTTCAACCGAATTATACCACAGTTCGGTCAAATTGTCAACATTTGTATACAATAATTCGGTCAGAGTAGCGTAAAATATCACTGAGGTGATATTATGAAAAATGATACACTTGATCCTGTGGCAGTTGGAAGAGTAATATTCAGATGCCGCAAGTGGAGACGCTTATCTCAGGAGGTGCTGAGCGGTCTGGCCGATATTGGCAGAACACATCTCAGCGCGATCGAAAGGGGAGAGCGCCGTCCTACTCTTGATACATTATATAAATTATCAAAAGCGCTCGGAGTTAATATGAGCGACATAGTTTACGAGATAGAACGAGAAATAGATAACGCAGATAAATGAGCCCGACGATAACGGGCTCTTTTTTATAAAACTCTTTATTATACTGACCGAGTTGAGAAAAACTCTTTTTAACAAATGTAGTAGGTGATTTCAGCACCGCGCACTCTTTTCAAGCGAGACCATTCAGCCACTCCTGCGGAGCGGCATCTGCTCTCGCCGAGGTTTGAGAGTGGTTCTCAAAACCACTGTGATAATCAGCGAAGTACTCAAACAGAGATGCTCACAAAAGAGTTTAAAACCTCACGCAGCCCCACCACTAAAGTGCAAACGTCTAGCCGTCCCGCTGGGGACGGTATTGCCGTTTGCAGGGCTCTCGCCCTTGACAGGCGACCGCTGTTGCCGTTAAAACCACTCACTTCTCGCAGCGACCGAGGAATGCACCCCCCTTGTGGGGTGCGTGAGGAGGGAGCCTTTTAGTGAGAGCAGGTGGTGGGAAAACTCAACATACTTCTTTGAGAAGAATACGTCTAATACAGGTAGTGAGTAATTCATTGCACCGCTGCGTGATAATTGCCGCAGCTCTGGCACTGCCAGACCTCCTGACTGTCAAGAGCGGGGTTTGGGTGCGTGTGCACAGCCGTGCGGCGAGCACCTCTTTACTTTTAACCAAAAAAATGCTATACTTATCTAAATGAAACGTGAAAGGGGGCGCGCTTGTGACCGGATATATCCACTCCGTTGAGACCTTTGGCACCGTGGACGGCCCGGGTATCAGATTTGTCGTGTTTTTGCAGGGCTGCCCTATGCGCTGCCTCTACTGCCATAACCCCGATACCTGGGAGCCCCGAAAGGGAACTCAGATGACTGCCGAGGAGCTGCTCACGCAGTATGACTCCGTCAGGGAATTTATGAAAGGCGGCGGTATCACCTGCACCGGCGGAGAACCCCTCTTGCAGGCAGCCTTTGTGACAGACCTTTTTCAAAAGGCAAAAGCTAAAGGCATTCACACCTGCCTTGATACAAGCGGCGTCACCTTTGAACCCGATAACGAAAAAGCTGTACAAAAATTTGTACAGCTGATGAAATATACAGACCTTGTTATGCTCGATATCAAGCACATAGACCGGGATAAGCACAAAAAGCTCACCGGCCATTATAACGACAATATCCTGTCGTTCGCTAAGTTCATAAGCGCTCAGGGCACAGACCTCTGGATAAGGCACGTAGTTGTCCCTCATCTGACGGACAATGAGGAAGACCTGAGACGGCTGGGCGGCTTTCTGGCGCACCTTAAAACGCTCAGGGCGCTTGACGTTCTGCCCTATCATACAATGGGCAGGGCAAAGTATGATGAGCTCGGGATAGAATACCCACTGGGCGACACGCCGCCCCTCGAAAAAGCCGAAGCTGTCAGGGCGCGTGAGCTGATACTTCAAGGCCTGAGGGACGAGCTGAGGAAGAAAAAGACCGTCTCCCGATGAGTGACACTTATTTAGCAGCTTTGTGCGAACCTGCTGGGAGAAAACCTTTCTGAAGAAAGGTTATTCCCCCAGACCCCCTTTCCAAAGACTTTTAGCGATTTTTTGCAAAGGGATAACATCTTTTCATAAAAAAGCACGAGGAGAAAGATACTGCTCTT
>CACXFU010000135.1 GCA_902767035.1 uncultured Ruminococcus sp. | reverse complement strand
GCCGTCTGTCTGTCTGTCTGTCTGTCTGTCTGTCTGTCTGTCTGTCTGTCTGTCTGTCTGTCTGTCTGTCTGTCTGTCTGATCTTGCCACAGAAAGCACGGCTTGTCAACCCCTTTACGTAAAATTTATAAAAAAAAAAAAAAAAATACTTTCAGATAGTGTTATTATATCAGTTTTTGGGCGTGATGTCAAGGGGGTTAGAGGGGATTTTTTCGACATAACAGTTAGAGGGGATTTTTTCGACAGCAGGTCGGCGGCCTCAATCCCTTTGAGCCCCTTCATTTCAATGTCTAGGAATATGACCTGCACCCTGTCTGACAGCATCTTTAATGCTTCGTCCATATTCGCCGCTGTCATATGGGTGCCTTTGGGGTCTATTCTCGTCAGCATTTTCTTCATAAGCAGGGTGATATCCTGCTGGTCATCGACTGACAGTGTTATCATTTGTACCTCCGTTATCTGCAATGGTTATCCTTGCTGTAGTTCCGTTTTCACCTGTGATGATCTCAAGCGCTGCCATCTCAGCGGTATGGCCCGTGACGATACCGTTGTATTCAAGATAGATCGTGATCACTGACGAGCAGGAAACGAAGCCGGCGATGATAGCCTTGGGGTATTGCTCCTGACCGATAAACCTCACCGAGTATATCAACAGCAAAACGGTATAGAAGCACAGCACCAGTGCAGGCAGGATATGCAGCGTTCCGGCATTGAAGCTGTGATCCTCTCGATAGCCGTATACAAAATTTGTTCCGAAAATATCTGCGATCAGAAACGGCAGCTCAAGAAAATATGGTATCATTATAAGTATCTTGCGCTTTATCCGGGCGATAATGAACAGCTCAAGTATCACCAGCAGAGGGTAAAGTGAGTATGTTAATGCTGCCTTTAAATACAGTATCCACAGGGGCTTATTGTAAGTGTCGCACCATTGTTCAATGTATTCAAACACCGTAACAGCGAACACTATCCCCGTTATCGCCCATATATACTGTGTACCTTCTATCTTATAGCGGTGATTAGCTATGAGTATCACTATCAGCCCCGCAAGGAGCATAAGTGTCATAAAGCTGCCTCTGATGTATTCTGTTATGACCTGCATCCACATCGCATCCCGAATGGGTTTTAATAGCTTATACAACTTTTATTGGGTCGTCGTAAATCATAACTGCCACTGAAGCGGCAGTTTTTTGCTTTTTAGGCACTCAAACTCCTGCGGAATGGTGGAGGGCTGATTTTTTATCAGGGTTGGGATCAGGGGATGCTTTTTTCTGCTTTGAGTCCAAAAAAAGTTACCACAAAATATAAAATGTATGGTATAATAATATGTAAAGTATCAAAAGGTCCCTTAGTATTGTAATTGGCTGGTATCAGTGATATGATTTAAAGAAGAGAAAACGTATTGTTATAATTCTGAAAGGAGGAAAATATGGACAAGAATATAAAAACTCTTTTAGAAGATGAAAAGTACAGCGATGCATACCGTGCGGCCTATAAGTTGTTTTTAAACGGAGATTATGATTCTGCCCGTGAGGTCTATGACGAGATATATGAGATCTTTTGCGAACAATACGGCAGAAACTCTGAACAGGCTTATGTCAAGCTTCGTACTCTCGCAAATTTTGAATATGATGCCGGCAGATATAAAGACGCCTTGAACCTTTATAACCTTTATCTTGATTATGTACGTGATAACTATATCCTGATCGAAACTGACTATTATGATATTTCCTCAAAGAAGGCCTACCTACTTGAATGCTTGGCTGAAATGGAAGAAGCAGCAGTTATCAGGAATGAGATCCTGACGACATATCTGACGGAATATGGCGAGGATAACAAAAAAACTATTTCTGCATTAGGCGGCCTTGGTTCTAATAATTACAAGGCAGGAAAATATAAAGAAGCTCTGGAGCTGTTTTTACTGCAATACGATATGGCGCAAAAAAGCAGTGAATATGATAAGAATAATTATTATCGGATATTACAGTGTATAGGACGTACTTATGATGAAATGAATATGTCAGATAAAAGCCTTGAATATCTGCAAAAGGCATATGAAGCTGCCAAAGGAGCTTTCGGCGAGAAAGACCACTATACATTATCTGTACTGAATGATATTAGCGGGATTTACATGAACATCGGAAAGAAAAAAGAGGCGTTCAGGATCAAAGAATATCTGTATGAGACCGCCCTTGAGATCCTGGGGGAAGAGCACGTTGATACAGTTATGGCAAGGATCAATTTAGGAAATGCTTACAAAGAAAACGGTGAATATGATATCGCATATAAGCTTATAAAGCGATCATATGACTGGTACTTAAAGACCCATGGATATGGCTATGATAACACGCTTTTCGCAGCAGAAAACCTTGCAACTGTCTGCGGAATGAAAAAAGCACATGACGAAGCTCTTGAAATAAGAGAAAAGGTATATTATGAGAGCTTAAAAAATCTCGGGGAGCTGCACCCGAAAACGATGAGGAGGTATGTCAATCTCAGTTTTGCCTACGATAGCGTCGGCCAGCTGACGACGGCCTGTGAGATAACTGAAAATGCTGTCAGGAAAATGCTCGCTCATCACGGACAGGAAAAAGCGATACTGCTGTATGCGATAGACATATGTATGGTCTGGAACAGCAACCTTGAAAACTATGACCGAGCATTTGAATTATATGATATTTATTTTGATATCTCCTCAGGATCAGAAGGCGAAAACCTGTATGATATGGAATCACTGTTCAGCCTGAAGGCAAATATTCTTGCAGAGATCGGCAAATATAAAGAGGCTCTGTCAGAGCTCAAAAAGTACAGAGAGATAATAAAGCGGTTGTATGGTGAAAATGAGTCAGATGCATATTACCTCGATGACCTGCGCGATACTGCATATGTGCTGAACAGGTGCGGTAAGTCAGATGAGGCCTTGGAGCTGATCAACTATGCGATCAGTATGCATAAAAAATATGATATCAAATATCCGAGGCTTTATAAAAAGCTGTTTGTTCTTGCAGAAGTATACACAGTTCTCGGAAGACTGGATGAGGCAGAAGCCGTGCTGAGAGAGATCCGTGAAGATGAAGATCCTCCTGAGTATTATTATGAGTATGCACAGCTATATAAAGCACGGGGCAATAAAGACAAAGCTCTTGAAATGATAGGAAAAAGCATTCAGCTGACAGCGGATAAGGAGCCCGGATCCCATCAAAGACTGGTATATTCCAGACTGGAAGAAGAGCTGAAGACCGATAAAGGAGAGTGATAAGATGAAACCATGCAAAACAGCTTACAAGATCGTCCGCAAAGATGATAGCGAAATTTATAAAGGCTTTGGATTCAGGCATCTTTCTGATGCCACAGCCTATTATGTTCACAGAAACAATGAATCATTCAGCGGAACGACCACACTATGTCAGACGATCGGTGAGAGCATCATTTTTATGGCAGAATACATAGCATCGCTGCTTGAAGGTAAAAAGAACAAGGGCAGCATACTTGTAAGCGAGGACGGCAGCAGTGTATGGATAGACCTCCCGGTACCTGCTGACTGGAGAGAAAACCGTATAACAGATGTGTATTCCTACAAAGCACAGAAAGATTTTTCCTCACTTTTAAAAATATGCCCCTGTGACAGTGACGGCAGCTATATAAAGTCTGTATCTTCTGACCTTTCCGAGCACTACAAGCTTTTGCCGGTCATGCTGCTTCTTCTGGCAAAGACTATTTATGAAGATGATGAATATGCGGCAATGTTTATGGAGTTTGTAAGGACCCCTAATGCTGCTGATCTTGTAACGCTGCACGAGGACTTGTATCAGAAGTATAAAAACGACGAATTCATTCTGAGCTGCCGTGATATGACTGCCTCTGCTGATGACTGCATAGTATCACTTGATCAGAAGCTGATGAACATTTACGCAAACACAGCAGCTGCTGAGGAGCTGCCCGATATTACAGAGATAAAAGCTTTTGAGTCTGCTGATTTTATGGAAGAGTACCGTGAGCTTATCCCCATACTGTCAGAAGAATTCAGACTGCCTGCAAAGCTTGTGTCATTATGCAGCGCAGTTGCCGAAGGTGATATCGGTTCTGTTCTGCTTTATGGTCCTGCAGGTACGGGAAAGACTATGTCCTGTAAGCTCATATGCCATGAGACAGGTCTGCCGCTTATGGAGACCGTGAACTGCACCGAAAATCTTGACGAATTTATTCTGGGAAAATATCTTCCTGAGGAAGACAGGATAGTTTTCAGGGAGAGCTTTGTCACAAAGGCTATTCGTTTCGGCGGCGCAGTTATATTTGAGGAAATAAACTTTGCAAGGCCTCAGTATCTTGCTTTTCTTAATTCCCTGCTTGACGATAACGGCTTTGTAAGACTTGACAGCGGCGAGGTGGTAAGGCGTCACAAAAACTTCAGATTTTTTGCGACCATGAATATCGGTTATTACGGAACGAAGGAGCTTAATCAGGCTCTTTATAACCGTTTCAATGCTATAGTGGAGCTTGATGAGCTTTCAGATGAGGCTATAAGCACGATGCTTGCGGCAAGAATACCGGAGTGTAAAAACTATATCAAGGATATGCTTGAGGTATATCACAGAATAAAGCATAAAGCCAAGGCAGAAGAACTAGATCTTGTTATCTCTCCGAGAAACCTTGAAAACTGGGCAAGAATGGCCAAGTATGAGGGCTATATAACAGCCGCCGAAAAAACTATAGTGCCTGTAGCAAGAGGCGAGCACAGCCTTGAAGTTATGATACGAAAGATAATATCGTCACACAGCTTTAACAGGGTGAACGGAAATGACAAATGAAGAAAAAAGAGTGCTAAGGCTGTTTCAGAGTGAAGAAAACAGACTCAAGGAGCAAAACTTTGCCCGCGGCTTTACAGGACACGATAGTGTGACACTTGCATTTATAAATGAAGGCCGTGCGTTTACCGACGGTAAAAATATAACTGTTGATCCAGCAATGGACAGGATTTTTGCCGATAAAGAAGCTATGGCGCAGACCTCAAAGACACTGGGGCTGAAAGAGACTGTCAACGATCCGTGGTCAGGGCTGTATTTTACATCAAGGGCTCAGGAGATCCACGAATGTCTGCATATCATTTTCACTCAGTTCCCTATCCCTGCAATATACGATAAACGCAGTACGGACAGGCTACGCTTTTGCGTGCTTGCAATGATAGGTAATATCATAGAGGATGCTTTTATCGAAAATGCAGGTGCTTCGGAGTTTCCGGAAACCGAGGTATTTCTGCGGTGGGGAAGGGTGTCACGTCTCTTTGCAAAAAGCCCGTCAAAAGGAACTCTGAAGGAGACCCTGGAGGAAGTAAAGTCCTCTCAGCAGGTAAGTGATGATACCGAAACGGCAATAGAAGCAATACTTGACTACTGTGCAGTTAAGCTGCTCTATCCCATGGCAGTGGCCGGAGTGCCTGATGAAAGGTATGAGGGATATATCTCAACTGTCTTGCCGCTGTTTTTTGATGGCTCTGTTTGCGGCGCTCCCGAAAAGAGACACGAATTCTCCTGCAGGATCTTTGATGTGCTTGAACCGCTGCTTCCTGAAAGTATACCGGAATTTGAAAGGCTGCAGCAAATGCTCGGTTCCTGTGATACACATAACGGCGGCAGCAGATCTATAAATGAGCACCGTTCACAGGGAAGAAAAGCTGACATAACCAGAAGACTTTTCCTTGATAAAGACGGCAGACTGATACCTTTTGATGAAAGCGGAAGTATCATTACCGCTCTTAAAAGCAGCATAAAGGATGAATACTCAGACCTTGCAGGATCGGCCGAAACGGTAATGCAGCCGGTTTGTATCGATATTGATCCGGCATCAACAGGGGCATCTGCTATGCACAGGGCTATAAAAATAAAAGAGTATCACCCTATACCCGATGCGCTCAATGAAAAAAGCTACAAACAGCTGGTCGGGCAGTATCAGCGCATAATTAACAACTATAAGCGCCGCTTTGACAAGATCATACATACAGAAAATGAATATTCAGAAACAAAGCAGTATTTCGGGACAGGCATATCCTCTCGGAATCTGACAGACAGCAAAAAGAGATATTGGTATAAGCATATCCGTGAACAAGGCTCACCCGAGCTTTCTGTAATGCTTATGATAGACGGTTCAGGTTCAATGTCAGGGGCTCGCAGAAATGCCGCGGTCCATGCAGCAGCAGTGCTTACAGAGGTGCTTGAAAGCAAGAATATCGAGCACTGTATAGTTGAATACAGGGCGCTATATGATGAGCCTGTAACGGAGCATAATATACTTGTCGATTTCAGGCATAATACAAAAGGCAGATATAATATCATGCGCCTGTCTGCGTATTCAGGAACTCGTGAGGGACTGTCACTTTGCTGGGCAGAAAAATACTTTATGTCAAATTCACAGGTCGAGAATAAGGTCATGATAGTAATATCAGACGGTTTTCCTGCTCATGAGTGCGAAGAGTCCGATTATCTTCCTCCTGTATCCACGCAGGATACGGCAAATGCAGTTAAAAGGATATCCCACCGGGGCGTATCTGTAATAGCAATAGCACTGGGCTATGACTGCTATCCTTATTTGAAGGAGATATACCCGAAGACTGTTTTGTGCACCGAGCTTGACAAGCTGACGGGACAGCTGTTAAAGATGATCGCAGACGAGCTTCACAACTAAAAAAGCTCCGCACGCTCAAAACCGAGCGCACAAAGCTTTTTGCAAAACTATTCCACAAGTGATGATTCACAGCACTCCCAGATCCCGTATCAGAATGTATATGCCGAGACAGACGAGGAGTGCTCCTCCGACGATCTCGGCTTTGTTTTTGTAGGCCGCTCCGAAACGGTTGCCTATGCCGACTCCGCAGAAAGATATGATAAACGTCACAACGCCTATGGTCGCAAGTGCAAGAGGTATATTCACGTCGAAAAATGAGAACGTGACTCCCACCGCCAGAGCGTCTATGCTCGTTGCAACTGCCAGCATGAACAGCTCCCTTATATCAAGCTTTTCCTCTTCATCTGAGATCATATCGTCTTTTTCATGAAGAGCCTCAAATATCATTTTTCCTCCGATGAATGCCAGCAGCACAAACGCTATCCAGTGGTCAACAGACTCGATATATTTTGCAAACTGCTTTCCGAGCAGCCAGCCCAGAAACGGCATAAGCGCCTGAAAACCGCCGAAAAACAGTGCTATTATAAGGGTGTAGCGGTAATTTATCTTGCGCATATTCAGCCCCTTACAGACTGACACCGCAAAAGCGTCCATAGCAAGGCCTGCACCAAGCAATATCAGGGCTAAAAAATTCATACAGGTTCATCTCCGTCAGGTTTGTTCAAATGGAAAGGCATTTTTTTCAAGCAGCTCAACGGCAGCTTTATAGTTTACGCCCTTTACATAGTGCTTTGTGGCGCGGCTGTCATTCGTGTAGACATACACGGCACACGTCCCGCCTAAACGCTGGAAAATATGCCTTGATATCACTATCTTTGATATCTTGTCAACGGGGGCTGCTACCTTATGGAACTTATACCAGCCGCAGAAGCTCATCGTGCAGAAGCCGTCCTCAAAGCCGATATAGGTACACAGTGAGGCCGCAGCTTTTACTATCGTCAGCCAGATGAGAGGGATAGTCGCGATAACGGCTATCATTATTATCTCTCTGTGCCAGCGCGGAAAATGCGGATAAAGCACGTATGCGGCGGCCGAGGGCACAAACGAGCACACAAACGGCAGCAGCATAAAAAACGGCATCGAGCTTTTATCCGTTGAAACAGTGCCCCTTACCGGCGGAAAGGCAGGGAGAAGCTCCTTCATCGATTCGTTTACACGGCTGTTAGTCGTGATAGGTATCATCGCAGAGATCTCTCTGTGACGCTTGCCATAGCCTGTGCAGCCGACCTCGACAGTGGTGAT
>CACXFU010000134.1 GCA_902767035.1 uncultured Ruminococcus sp. | reverse complement strand
TGCCCGAGGTCTGGACGATACCCGAAAGCACTGTCATAAACGGAAAAACATACAAGATAAGCAAGCTCGGCCCGATCAATTATCTGACCACCTGCTATACCGATTTTCCGACCGTCAGGGAGATAATCGTTCCGTCGGGCATAAAACCCGACAGCAATTTCAGCTATGTTTTTTCTTCTCACTATTTCCCGAATCTCGAAAAGCTGACTCTCAACGAAAGCGTTCATTCTCTTGACTGGCTCAATGTTTCGACCAACTCGACGAGTGCCAAGCCTTTAATGATCGATGCGACCATGACAACAATAGATACTGTCAGTGAGGAGGATAAGTCCTATTATCTTCTGCGTTTAACCAATGCGGTCACATTGTATACGAACGTTACCGACGTTCTGAGAGAAGCATATGAAAAAGACACTGAACACGACTCAAATCCTTGGCATCTGATCGATTCATCAAATCCGGATTCAAGAAAGATAACTCTCACAGCGCCCTCTCCCGATAACGGCTCGCTCCGCCTTTGTGTCGGCAGCAATTCGACCCCGATCTGTCCGTTTTCCGTAAAGGACGGCAAATATGAGTTCCCGTATATGGTGCCGGGTGAATATACCGTTAAATACACTATCGACGGCGAGCAGAAAGAGTATCCGATAACGCTCGGAGACAAGGATATCGACCTGAAGCTGACAGAAAATATGTTCAACTATATGCCTATAGGCGTTTACGCCAATGATTCATCTATCACAGCGGACATGATGAAGGAGCTGAGACTTCAGCTCACGATAACCGATGCGACGGGCAAAAAGTACAAGATCGCGGATGACGGTTATACATTCTATTTCAAGATCTACGATCTGCCTGACGGAACTTACAATATCTATGTCAGACTGCCGGGATACACGTCGAATGCGTTTTCTGTCACGATCAAGGACGGCAAGTACGGATCAGGCGGCAGACCTATTATCTATCTTTACAAATGCGGCGACCTCAATAATGACGGCAGCATAAACAACGCAGATCTTCTTCTGGTCAAGAGCCATATCAAAGGGATCAATAAACTGACAGGACTTGATATTCTTAAAGCAGACGTAAACGGAGACGGTCAGGTCAACAACGCCGATCTTCTTATCATGAAATCCCATATCAAAGGCATCAAGAAGCTTTGGTAAATGAGAATAATAAGCACCGCTCTCTGCCGTTAACTTGGCAGGGAGCGGTTTTCTGTAGCCTCTTTTTACCTTAGGGTTTATGATCTCGTCGTTTATCAGCAAAACAGAAGATTTTAAAGAAAAGCAGTAGGATCGCATCGTTTTATAAGAATTTTATCAGAATTTTCTGCGTTTTATAAGAAAAATCGCTTGTTTTATATGAAAATCTTCTTGACAAATTCTTATAAAATGAATACAATAACTGTAAAGTGAAAAATTCCCCTTGCCTTTTCCCTGATCTTATGCTACAATGATAATATAAAAAGCTCAGCCTCGCAGTTTTTGCGGGGCTGAGGTGCTTATATTTACTTTTTCGACTACTTTATATCATCGGCACGGCGTAAGTCGAAAACCGCACGTTCATATTAGTATCGAAATTGTCCACCGCCTTGATAAGCCCCATAACTCCCACCTGAAACAGATCATCGGGAGAGACAGACCTGCCCGAAAACCTTTGCAGAACGCTCAGCACCAGCCTGAGATTTCCCCTTATCAGCTCATCGCGGGCAGCCTTGTCGCCGCTGTGAGCTCTTTTTAAGAGCTCCAGCTTTTGCTTCTCTGAAAGTGTTTTCAGTTCCCCCGTATTCACCCCGCTTATTTCAACCTTGTTGTACTGCATAGGTACCTCCGAAAGTGCTTTTAATGGAAGTATTTCCATTTTGCGGGAGGATTATACATTTTTCGCGAGAAAAAGCGGGAGAGGGCTTGATAGCAGGTCACAGCCGGGGCTCGGCTGCTCACAACGCGCTGACTCAGCCGCAGGACAAACCGCAACTCCGCAGTTATAGAGCTCATTACCGCCTTTGCAGCAAACGATATCGAGCGATAAAAACACACCTCTCTCCGTAAGGAAAGGGGTGTGTCGCTTTTATATCAGAGGGTAAGCCGCAGGTTGTTGAGCCCGAGGGAGTTGACGTAGTTGGCGTCTTTCACCAGCTTCATTACCATTTTGATCCCTATGTGCGCCACCGGGTCGTCGTCCTGATGTAGCTCCAGATATTTCACAGGGTCGAAGCCTATGCAGTTGTCGCGGATACGGAGTATGGTCTCCTCCTCCGATACCACGATGCGGATATCTATGCTGTGCTCTTTTCCGTCGGCGAAGCCGTATTCGATGATATTGTTGGACATCTCCTCAACAGCCAGCGCCATAAGGGAGCCTGTGCGCTTGGCAAGGCCTTTTTCCCGGCAGAAGTCAGATGCCTGCTGGGACACCTTGACAACGTCCTCGGCAGCGGTGACGGATACATCGAAGCAGCAGTCATCGGCTGCACCGTAATCCTCAGGGATAAGGGAGAAGCTCTTTACTCCGAAGCGCTCGCTGCCTCTCTTAATGAACACATATATGCAGATAAATATGAAGGTCAGGCCCTCGCCGGTGAGAAAGCCCAGCCACACGCCTGTCACTCCCGCGAAGCGGCTGATGACAAACGCACCCAGTGCAGTGAGGGCGAAGTTCTGCATCACAGAGACAGTAAGTGTCAAGCTCACACGCTCAACGCCCTGATAGTAGTTTTTGAGGGTGGTGTTAAGTGCGCAGGGCACCTCATAGCCGTCGATGCGCTCACCTATGAAGTTATAGGTAGAGTAATAGCGTATCTCCTGCACGATAGCGGGGACAAATTCCGCGAGCACCACAAAGCCGGAGGGATCCATTTTTAATATCATTATTGTATATTTTCATTTCACATCACCATTTTCACACCGGCATTGCAAGCGTTTTGCCTGCAATGCCGGTATGTATTATCTTTTATGTGTATCCCAATATCTTATATCTTTATTAGAACCGAATTTAAAGTTCTTGCCGAATTTTTTATTGTAGTCTTCAACACTTATCTTGTCCATACTAACGCCTGCATGCTCGCATATCTCCCTCATCCACTTGGTACCATATTTAAAGCAGTCGGAATCCAGTATCTCGCCTGTTACATCATCAACGATAATATAGTCCCACAAAGTATCTCCTGCATCAATAACTAAACCGCCCGAAACGCTTTCCAGTTGGTCTTCGCTTATTTCCTTATCGGTGTCCTTATTCTTAGCCTTTATTACATCTGCCAGCTCTTCATCTGATAAGGCAAGTAATCTTTTGACCTCTTCTGTCTTTTTTGCAGTCTCGGCAGAGGCTTCGGCCTGTGACAGCTTTTCAAGTGTTTCTTCCAAATTACGTCTGTAAATCTTTACTCCGCCTTCAATACTTAAAATCATGTTAATTCCTCTTTTCTAAAATTTATTTGCAGGGACATATTACTGCTGTAGTACGCCCTGTATTACTTTTTCATATGCCATCTTTTTGGCAATAGTGCAATAAAAATAGATATTCTTGTGGTGATGTACAAAATATAAGCTTTAGATTGTTTATTACCTATAAAATGCTTTTTACATTGCTAACAGCTTGCAGAAGTTTACAGTGTTCGGGAAAAGCTGCTGCCGCAGTAAAGCTATCGTGCCGTTGTTTGTTTATAGAAACAGGTCATCTACCTTTTCGATAAGCTCTGAAATATGTTCCTGCGTATGGCGGATCCGCCTTTCACCCAGTTCATTGTCTTTCAGGTCGGTGGATACAAGAAGATATAAGAATCTCACCGCTGCCGCAAGGCTGATCTTATTCTGTATCTCCGAGAGCTTTTGCTCATCGGCGGTATCAAAATAGTTCGTCAGAATACTTTGCCAGATACGTTCGCCCCATTCATTTGGGATACCCAGAAAGCTTTTCAGATTGTTCGGGTCGTCCTCAGAGAACAGAACGTAGGTCACATAGAGCGCCTGCAGGTCAAACAGAGGCTGACCTGTCGAAACGGTCTCCATGTCTATAAGCATAGGCTCGCCCCTGACGATCATGACG
>CACXFU010000133.1 GCA_902767035.1 uncultured Ruminococcus sp. | reverse complement strand
TGAGCAGAACGGCGTCCTCGTAGTTGTAGCCCTCCCAGGTCATGAAACCGATGAGAGCGTTCTTGCCCAGCGAAAGCTCGCCGTTGGAGGTAGCGGGACCGTCTCCGATCACCTGTCCCTTCTTGATGCTTTCGCCCTTGTCAACGATAGGTCTCTGGTTCGTGCAGGTGCCTGCATTTGAACGCTGGAACTTGGTCAGCTCATAAGTCCTGAGCGAGCCGCTGTCCTCGCGGATAACTATCTTGTCGGCATCAACGTTCTCAACGATACCGCCCTCTTTAGCTACCACTGCAACGCCCGAATCAAGGCAGGCCTTGTATTCCATACCGGTACCCACGATAGGCGACTCCGTCTTCAGCAGAGGCACAGCCTGTCTCTGCATATTCGAGCCCATCAGCGCACGGTTAGCGTCATCGTTCTCAAGGAACGGGATACAAGCTGTAGCGACAGAAACGACCATCTTAGGAGATACGTCCATGAAGTCGATATTGTCTCTCTCGATCTCAAGGATCTGGTCCCTGTATCTGCCGTTTACCTTTGCCCTTGCAAACTTGTTGTCCTCGGTAAGGGGCTCGTTCGCCTGAGCTACCATATAATTATCCTCAACATCAGCCGTCATGTAGACAACTTCATCTGTAACGACACCGGTCTGCTTGTCTACCTTCCTGTAGGGAGCCTCGATAAAGCCGTACTGATTTATCCTTGCGAAAGACGCAAGGTAGGAGATAAGTCCGATATTAGGTCCTTCAGGAGTCTCTATCGGGCACATTCTTCCGTAGTGAGTATAGTGAACGTCACGTACCTCAAATCCCGCACGGTCTCTTGAAAGGCCTCCGGGTCCGAGGGCTGAAAGACGTCTCTTGTGAGTGAGCTCTGCAAGAGGGTTGTTCTGATCCATGAACTGTGACAGCGGCGAAGAACCGAAGAACTCTCTTATAGCAGCAGTGATCGGCCTGATATTTATGAGCGCGGTCGGAGTGATGACCTCAGCGCCCTGAGACTGGATGTTCATCCTCTCGCGGACAACCCTCTCCATTCTCGTAAATCCGATCCTGAACTGGTTCTGTAAAAGCTCGCCTACAGAACGGATACGTCTGTTTCCAAGGTGGTCGATATCATCAACAGTTCCGACGCCCTCGCAAAGGTTCAGGAAATATGAGACCGTAGCCACGATATCATCTATAGTGATGTGCTTGGGAACGAGCTCGTCCGCTCTTTCCTTAACGGCTTCCTTTATCTCTTCCTCGTTCTCGGCATTGTCAAGAATATCCTTCAGAACGCTGAACGATACCTTCTCGTTTATGCCGTACTCGGAAGCGTCAAAGTCAACAAACTTGTCGATATCGACCATTCCGTTGCCGATGATCTTTACCTCAACGTCCTCAAGCTTGGTGATTGCCTCACCGGCAGCAGACGTAAGGTGCTCCTTGATCTCAACTCTTACAAAGGCCTCAGTAACACCCTTGTTCTCGATCTCGGCAGCGCGGTCGTAGCTAATCAGCTCGCCTTCCTCAGCGATGATCTCGCCCGTCATAGGATCAGCGATCGGGCGTGAGAGCCTGTGGCCTGAAAGCCTTGAGCCGATGCCCAGCTTCTTATTATACTTATATCTCCCGAATCTCGAAAGGTCATATCTCTTCGCATCAAAGAACAGATTGTTCAGGTGCTGAACGGAAGACTCTACCGTAGGCGGCTCGCCCGGACGAAGCTTTCTGTACACTTCAAGAAGAGCCTCTTCCTTGTTGGCAGTCTGATCCTTCTGCATTATCGTCTGGGTAAGTCTCTCGTCAGGTCCGAATACCTCTTCGATCTCCTCGTTGGTGCCGATGCCCAGCGCCCTGATGAAAGTTGTGAGGGGTATCTTTCTGTTCTTGTCGATCCTTACATAGACAACATCGTTTGAATCCATCTCATATTCGAGCCACGCACCCCTGTTCGGGATAACAGTGGTCTTGAACAGATCCTTGCCTGTCTTGTCCTTGTCAAAGGCGTAGTAAACACCGGGGGAACGTACCAGCTGAGATACGATAACACGCTCAGCTCCGTTGATGACAAAGGTACCGCTCTCGGTCATCTTCGGGATATCTCCCATGTAGACCTCAGACTCCTTTATCTCTCCCGTCTCAGTGTTGTTGAGCCTTGCCGTAACCCTGAGCGGCACCGCATAGGTCACATCTCTGGCCTTGCACTCCGCAACAGAATATTTAGCCTCATCGTCGAATCTGTATCCGACAAAAGTAAGCTCCAGATTGCCGTTGTAATCGGTAATCGTGGAAATGTCTCTGAAGACCTCCTTCAGACCTTCGTCGAGGAACCATTGATAAGAATTCTTCTGCACCTCAATGAGGTTAGGCATATCCAGCACCTCATTGATCTTTGCAAAGCTCTTTCTGGCATTCTTACCAAGCTTCATGTCCTTGACACTCACCATAGGCTTGATCACTCCTTAATCTATTTGGACCGCATTTTCTCCCTTTTCTGCGCACTCACAAAGGCATATCAGAGACCTTCTCAGCAAAAAAGGGGCATAAAACGCTATTATGATACATTATAAAATTATACGTGAATTTCAACCCTTTGTCAAGCGTTTTTACTGTCCTTAAAGGCCGCTTTTCCGATTTTCTCCGATTTAGCCAAAAAACGGCCGATATTTTCCCGAAAGTTCTACTATTACCATTCTGTTAGAGAAGTGTAAATTTTTCGCGATGAAACAAGGCCTCTTTTCCGGCTGTCATGCCCCTCTCAGCCGCGCCCCTCCCTTCCGATGCGGGAGCGAGGTAAAAATATCGCCAAAAACATAGTCATTTTTTACAAAAATGCTTGAATAATCACAGGGAATATGTTATAATCGATTTATTATAATGATATGAAAGGAGATAATTATGAATTGTACTCATTTCAGAAGCAGCTTCAAGTCTGCTGACGGTATTCACGATATAGCCTATTATGTACGCTTTCCGCTGGGAGAGGTAAGGGGCGTTGTGCAGATAGTTCACGGTATGTGCGAATATTTCACGCGGTATGACCACTTTGCTGAGTATCTGACGGAGCTTGGTTACCTTGTATGCGGAAATGACCATTTAGGCCACGGAAACAGCGTAGCGTCTGAGGACGACTATGGTTATTTCTCTCACGATGAGGGCTGGGAGAACTGTGTGCGCGATATGTACAAGCTGACTACTATAATAAAGAAAAGCTACCCTGACGCGCCTTACTTTATGTTCTGCCACAGTATGGGAAGCTTTCTCGGGCGTGCCTATGCGGTAAAGCACAGGAAGACCCTTGACGGCATCATCATCTGCGGCACCGGCGGTCCCGTGGCAGGTACGCCTGCTCTGCTGACGGCTTCGGCTTCGATAAAGGCCGTAAAAGGCGAGAGACACCGCAGCAAAACACTGACGGCACTGGCCTTCGGCAGCTACAACAGCCGCATAGCTGAGCCAAAGACAGCAAAGGACTGGCTCTCACGCGATGATGAGATGGTAGCTAAGAATGACGCAGACCCCAAATGCTCGTTTATGTTCACTATCAACGGTTATGAGAACCTATCAAAGGTCGTATGGTATGTTAACAACAAAAAGTGGTTCGAGAACTATCCAAAGGATCTCCCCTCCTTCCTGATAGCAGGTACTGAGGATCCTGTCGGGAACTATGGCGAGGGCGTGCGCACGGTGTTTGAAAAAATGGCCGAGCAGGGCTGCGATGTTGAGCTGAAGCTTTACGAGGGCGCAAGGCATGAGCTCGTAAACGAGATAAACAAGGACGAGGTCTTTGAGGATATAAGCGATTTTCTGCTTGAGATCACTGATATTATAAATGACGACAGGGAGAGCGCAGAGTAATGTTTGCGAAGATAAACAGTATAGGGCTGTTCGGGCTGAATGCCTTTGCCGTGACCGTTGAGGTGGAGGCGTCAAAGGGGCTGCCGTCATTTGATATCGTCGGGCTCGCGGACGCCTCGGTAAGAGAGAGCCGCGAAAGGATAAAGAGCGCTCTGCGTTCAAGCGCGATAAAGATGCCCTCAGCCAAAATGATGATAAACCTTGCGCCTGCTGATGTCAAAAAGACAGGCTCGGTATACGATCTGCCGATAGCGGTGGCGCTGCTGAGAGTTGCAGGGCTTGCAAGGGACGAGAACTTAGATGATTCTGCTTTCATCGGTGAGGTATCGCTCGGCGGTGAGATAAGAGGGGTACAGGGCGTTCTGCCGATGGTGATAATGGCTCAGCGATCGGGGCTTAGAGAGATCTATGTGCCTGCCGAGAATGTAAGAGAGGCATCTGTCGTTGAAGGGATAGATGTTTACGGCGTGACTTCCCTTACGGAGCTGGCGGCGCATTTCGGAGGGCGAAACACAATACCGCCTGCCGAAAAGTATGAGCCCCCTGCGGACAGCTATTTCGGAACACTTGATTTTGCCGACGTAAAGGGGCAGGAGGCCGCAAAGAGAGCTCTGGAGCTTGCGGCGGCCGGAGGTCACAACGCGCTGATGATAGGGCCGCCTGGTTCGGGAAAGTCGATGCTTTCAAAGAGAATGCCCTCTATACTGCCTGCGATGACGTTCGAGGAGTCGATAGAGACCACCAACATACATTCTGTGGCAGGGCTGCTTGACAAGGAGCACCCGTTAGTTACCGCAAGGCCTTTCAGATCACCGCACCATACGGTATCTGCGGCAGGGTTATCGGGCGGAGGCTCGGTGCCAAAGCCCGGAGAGATATCGCTTGCGCACAACGGACTGCTGTTTCTTGACGAGCTGGCTGAGTTTTCAAGGCCTGCTCTCGAAATACTGAGGCAGCCGCTTGAAGATCAGAGAGTAACTATCTCGCGCGTGGCAGGCAGCATAACCTATCCGTGCTCGTTCATGCTGATAGCTGCGATGAACCCCTGCCCGTGCGGATATTACGGCCACCCGACAAGAAAGTGCATCTGCTCGCAGAAGCAGGTAGCAACGTATCTGTCAAAGATCTCGGGGCCGCTGCTCGACAGGTTCGACATTCATCTCGAGGTAGCGCCGGTAGAGTTCTCGGATCTGTCCTCGGCTGATAAGGAGGAGGCATCGGCACGCATAAGGGAGAGAGTTCAGCAGGCGAGAGACATTCAGAACAGGCGCTTCAAAGGCACGGGCATAACCTGCAACGCGAGAATGACTCCCGAGATACTTCAGGAGGCCTGCCCTATGACCTCAGATGCTAAGGGGCTGCTTGAAAACGTGTTTGAAAAGCTCGGGCTTTCGGCAAGGGCATACGATAAGATACTGAAGGTTGCGAGAACAGCTGCCGATATGGAAAAAGAGGACTGCATCGGCAAAAAGCATATAGCACTGGCGGTCCAGTACAGAAGCCTTGACAGAAAATACTGGAACGGCTGAAATATAATGAAAATATTTGAAAGGAAACCAAGCTATGAAAAAAGTATTGTTTGCATCATCGGAATGTGTACCGTTCATCAAGACAGGAGGCCTTGCGGACGTTGTGGGCTCTCTGCCGAAAAGGTTCAACAAAGAATACTATGACGTGAGAGTTATACTGCCTAAGTATGCCTGCATAAAGCAGGAATGGAAGGACAAGATGGAGTATGTCACTCACTTTTATATGGACTGGTCAGGCAGACAGGAATATGTAGGAGTGCTCAAAACTGTTCTTGAGGGAGTTACATTCTACTTCATTGACAATGAGCATTATTTCTCGGGCGACAAGCCCTACACAGAGCATCACTGGGACGTTGAGAAGTTTATGTATTTTGACAAGGCCGTGCTCTCGGCTCTGCCTGTTATTGACTTCCGCCCGGACGTTATACACTGCCACGACTGGCAGGCAGGACTTATACCTGTTTATCTCCATGACAGCTTTGCGGCAGGAGATTTCTTCCGCGGGATAAAGTCGGTAATGACTATCCACAACCTTAAATTCCAGGGCAATGATAACTACGATATGTTCAAGTTTATCGCAGGGCTCTCGGGATATTACTGCACTCCTGACAAGCTGAAAACAGGCACCATTGACGGAAATATGCTCAAGGGCGGTCTCGTTTATGCTGACGCTATCACTACCGTGAGCAACACCTATGCGGAAGAGATAAAGACGGAATTCTACGGCGAGGGGCTGCACGGACTTATGAGGGCAAGGAGCAATGACCTCAGAGGTATCGTGAACGGTATCGACTATGATGAATACAACCCCGAGACCGACAGCATGATAGCTGTGAAGTATAACATCGACAACGTGCTTGAGAAGAAGATACATAACAAGAGGGCTATCCAGGCTGAATTCGGTCTTGCTCAGGACGACGGAAAGTTTATGATGGGTATAGTCAGCCGTCTGACAGATCAGAAGGGATTTGACCTTATCGCATATATGATGGAGAGAATGTGCCAGCAGGATATCCAGTTCGTTGTTCTCGGAACGGGCGAGCAGAGATACGAGGATATGTTCCGCTACTTTGCAGGAAAGTATCCTCATCTGGTAGCTGCAAACATTTTCTACAGCGAGGAGCTCTCTCACAAGATATATGCTTCGTGCGATGCGTTCCTTATGCCTTCGCTGTTTGAGCCGTGCGGTCTTTCTCAGCTGATGTCTCTCAGATACGGCACCGTGCCGATAGTTCGTGAGACAGGCGGACTTAAAGACACTGTTCAGCCCTACAACCAGTTTGAGCACACCGGCACAGGCTTCAGCTTTGCAAATTATAATGCTCACGAGATGTACAACACGGTTATGTTCGCAAAGTACATCTTCACTGACAGGCACGATGAATGGAACGGCATAATCAAGTCGGGAATGGCTCAGGATTTCTCGTGGCAGACCTCTGCAAACAAGTACCAGGAGATGTATGACTGGCTGATAGGCTGATCTGCTAATATTCAAATTGACAAAAAGCAGCTCCCTCAGGGTACTGAGAGAGCTGCTTTAAAATATAATATACTAGCTGCCTTCGATAAAAAGCACGCCTAACGTTCCCGGGCCGCAATGGCAGGATATCACTCCTCCGGCCTTGGTTTCTATGACCTCATCAAAATAGTTCAGTGAGCGAAGATACTCACAGACCTTATCTACCGATGCCCTGTCATCATCGGGGACAGTATGAGTGACAAAGACTCTTTCGGGACGCGCCTTTCTGAGCTGGTCTTCCATTTCTTCGGCGTAGGTAACTATGATGTCACTGTAGCGTCCGCGGTATTTCTTTCCGGCGCCCATTATGCCGTCCTTCACATGGATCCTCGGGTGCAGGCGGAGAACACTTCCCGCCATAGCGGCTAGACCGCTGCAGCGGCCGCCCCTGTGAAGGTAGGTCAGCGTATCCACAACAAAGCTTGCCCTCACCTTCGGGATAAGAGATGTGATATGGTCGGTTATCTCTTTGGCTGAGCTGCCCTTCTGTGCCATTTCGGCAGCTTCAACCACAAGAAGGCCTATGCCTGTTGAAAGGTTTCTCGAATCTATATAGTGTACTCTGTCCTCAGCGTCAAGCGCCTGTGCAGCAAGGCAGATAACGTTACCCATATTGGACATTTCAGAAGAAATAGAAAACGCCACGATATCATCACCGGCATCGAGTGCAGGTCTGAGAAGAGCCTGAACGTCCTCCAGCGAGGCCGCAGAGGTCTTCGGGGTGGTCTTGTTCTCATCTGACCACCTGAAAATTTCCGCAGGAGTGATATTTACTCTGTCCTTGTATTCCTTATCGCCGAGAATTATATAAAGCGGCAGCAGAGTTATATTATAGCGATCGAGCTGCTCATCTGAAAGATCGCTTGTGCTGTCTGAAAAAATACGTACCATTAAAAGCACCTCCGTCCGGTCTTTTTATATTTTAACACTTATCTGTTTTCAAGTCAATAGGGGGCTGCATCTGATGAACACAATCCTATTCCAGCGCATATTATTTAATAAGACTATAAGGAGGCCTTTGATATGAAAGATAAAACTATCCTATGCGTCGGCGGCGACAGCAGGATGACATATACAGCCAAGGCTCTGTCAAAGAATTTCAGGGTCTGTACTTACGGTATCACCGATGACGGACAGGGCACCGTTGTGCTGCCCTCTCTTGATGCTATGAGCGAAAAGGCAGATATGCTTATCCTCGGTATCATCAGGAGCAAGGGGCTGGACGTCTCTGTGTTCCGTGATAAAAATGTCAGCTGTGAGAAGATATCTCCTCTGCTGAAAGACAGGGCTGTGGTCATCGGCGGAACGATGAACCCGTGTATGACGGAGTATTTCTCGTCTATGGGGTTCAGGGTATGCGATTATATGAAGCGCGAGGAGCTTGTACTCAGAAACACTATCCCGACCGCTGAGGGAGCTCTGGAGATCGCGCTGAGAGAGCTTGCCATTACCGTAAGAGACAGCCGCTGCCTGATAATCGGCTCCGGAAGAGTTGCTTCGGCCTGCGCCGATCTGTTCTCCGCCGTGGGTGCCGTGACAGATATCACTGCGAGAAACAAAAACGCCCTCGCAGCCTTTGAGCTAAGGGGCTGCGGAGCTTTTGAGCTTAAACAGCTGGGCGGAAGGATCGGCAGATATGACCTGATAATCAATACGATCCCTGCTCTCATTCTTGACGGCGATACCCTTGCGCTTTGCAGCAAAAAATGTCTCATAATAGACCTTGCATCAAAGCCGGGCGGAACTGACTTTGAGGCAGGAAAAGGACTGGGGCTCAGGTGCATACACGCGCTCGGCCTGCCGGGAAAATGTGCCCCTGTGACAGCAGGAGAGATGATCGCAAAAACAGCGGTGAGCATTTTGAACGAGTCCGGGGAGTGAGTACCCGGGCTGTTGGAAAGGAGAAAAACAAATGTCATTAAAAGGCGTAAAGATCGGCTACTGCCTGACGGGGTCGTTCTGCACCTTTGACAAGGCGTTCGTATCGGCGCAGGCTCTTGCTGATCTTGGTGCAGAGCTGGTGCCGATAATGTCATTCAACGCGGCGTCAATGTCAACACGCTTCGGCACGGCTGAAGAGAATGTCAAAAGGCTTGAACAGATCGCGGGGAGAAAGGTCATCATGACTATAGAGGACGCCGAGCCCATAGGCCCCAAGGGGCTTTGCGATATAATGGCGGTGGCGCCGTGCACCTCTAACACTGCGGCTAAGCTTGCAGCCGGTATAGTTGACACCCCTGCGGCAATGGCGGTAAAGAGCCATATCAGAAACGAAAGACCTGTTGTGATAGCAATTTCGACCAATGACGCGCTTGCTGCCTGTGCCGCTAACATCGGAAAGCTGCAGTCTATGCGGCATTACTACTTTGTTCCCTACGGACAGGATAACTTTGAAGCTAAGCCCAGGTCTGCTGTTGCTGACTTCTCTCTTCTGCCTGAAACAGTTGAAGCTGCTCTGGCCGGCAGACAGCTGCAGCCTATGCTGATATAAACGAAAAGCCTCCCATTAAGGGAGGCTTTAATATTACTTATTCTGTAACTGCATTCTTTGCGATAACGTCTGCAACCAGGTTAGCCGGCAGCGGCTCATATCTTGCCTTTTCAAAGGTGAATGTGCCCTGACCCTGTGTTACCTGCCTGAGAAGAAGCGTAAAGTCTGACATCTCAGCCATAGGTACCTCGGCAACTATCTCGGTCATGCCCTTCTTGTCAGCAGGATTCATTCCGAGAACTCTGCCTCTTCTCTTGTTGAGCTCGCCCATCATATCACCGGTGTTGTCATCGGGAACGAGAACGCTCAGAGAACCGATAGGTTCAAGCAGGATAGGATCAGCCTGCTTCATACCCTCTTTATATGCGATAGATGCTGCCATCTTGAACGCCATTTCAGAGGAGTCAACAGGGTGATAGGAACCGTCAACAAGGATAGCCTTAAGGCCTACTACCGGGAAGCCCGCAAGTATACCGTGCTTGACGCTCTCCTGGAGACCCTTTTCAACTGCCGGGAAGAAGTTCTTAGGAACTGCTCCGCCGAATACCTTCTCCTCAAATACGAGCTCGTCAGATACGCAAGGCTCAAACTCTATCCATACGTCACCGTACTGGCCATGGCCGCCGGACTGCTTCTTGTGTCTGCCCTGAACCTTGACTTTCTTTCTTATGGTCTCACGGTAGGAGATCTTAGGCGTGTCGGTAACTACCTTAACGCCGAAGGTGCCTTCAAGCCTGCCGACGATAGAATCAAGCTGGAGACCGCCGAGAGTTGAGAGGATCATCTCATTTGTAGAGCTGTCAAGCTCATAGGTGATGGTTCTGTCCTCTTCCATAATCCTTGCCATTGCAGATGCGATCTTGCTCTCATCGCCCTGCTTTGCAGCCTTAACGGATACCTTGTAGCCTGGGTTCGGGAAGGTCATAGGTGCGAACTTAACTACTCTTGCAGCGTCGCACACAGTATCATTGGTGTTTACGTTCATCTTCACAGCAACAACTATATCGCCGCAGCAAGCTTCAGATACGTCTGTCTGCTTCTTGCCCTGGAGAGTTACCAGCTTGCCGACCTTTTCAGTCGTGCCGGTAGTTGCGTTCACTACCTCGCTGTTAGGGGTGAGCTTTCCTGAGAACACCTTCATAAATGACATCTTACCGACATATGGGTCAGCAACGGTCTTGAACACAAAAGCTGACATCGGGTCGCTCTCGGTGCAGGTGATCTCTATAGCCTCACCGGCAGCGGTCTCCCCTACCATAGCGTCCTTCTCAGAGGGTGCCGGCAGAAGAAGGTCGATCTCCTTGAGGAGCATATCTATACCCTCAAGGTTTGCAGCAGATACGCATACAACAGGAGTGATAAGACCCTGATTAAGTCCGTTGTGGATACCGTCGACCAGCTCATCCTGGGTGAATGCTTCGCCCGAGAAGAAC
>CACXFU010000132.1 GCA_902767035.1 uncultured Ruminococcus sp. | reverse complement strand
TGCTTGTTTCAAAACTCGATTTTAGTTCTACGTACAGAATAATTGCTAAACTAATAGATGTGAAGTCGCCTTGTTAGGGGGCTTTCCGGTCGCCCCCTAACGACCCCTTCGGCCACACAACTCTGTCGAAATTTTCGCGCAGCGACATTCCCGCCAAAGGCAGGCTGTAAGCCTGTCTGCGAAGGGAATGCTTAATTGGAGTCTGGCACGAACATAACATAGAATGGGATATCTTATTCTGCAACAACAAAAGAAATCATTACTGTCGTTCGCACACATTGTTTTTTAAAACCACTACCCAACCCCAGCGAGACCAAACGCCGCCCTGTAAGGACGGCTGAATGGTCTCGCTTTAAAAAGTGCCAGTCAGTTATACATTTCACATAGTTTGTAATCAAATCTAATCCTATCATTACCAACCACCTATCCTACAAATAAGCACCGCTCGGTGCTCGCCGCACAGCTAATCTACGCCAAATCGAGCGTGGACTATAAGTTTTCTTTCCGCTGTTTTTTCAAAAGTGCAAAGACATAATATACGCCCAAAGCCCTGCTTAATTCAAACTAAGCTCCACGCCCTGTTAGAGGGCTTTTCGGTCGCCCCCAAACCCCTTCGGGTGCATACTTATCAAAAAATGAGTGTAAAAAATCTTGCAAGGTTCGCGCAGCGTTACGACCTAATAGCTTCAAGCGAAACTTACCCCCTCCCCTCCGGGGAGGGCAAACGGTTTAATAGTTCGCAGCTACTGAAAGAGGGGTAGGGGAGATAGCCGTGCGGCGAGCACTATTTCAATTCGCTGAATTTCTGTGCCATAGTCGGGTTGTCCTTGGTCAGCTTTTTGATGCTTATGTCCTCGGCCTTGTTGTTTGCGAGCCTCAGATGATTTTCCGACTTCGTCAGATTGTCCTTTACTCTCTGCAGCTCGGCGATGGACTTGTCTATCGACTTTATCGCGTCAGCGAAACGGTCGCTGGCATTCTTGTAATTTTTCGAGAATGCCGACTTGAACTCGTTAAGGTTTGCCTCAAAGTTCTCGATGTCGATATTCTGATTTTTGTACATCTCCACTTCTCTTTTGTACTCCACCGTGTGCATAGCCGCATTCCTGAGAATAGATATCATCGGGATAAAGAACTGCGGCCTTATCACATACATCTTCTCATACTGATACGACACATCAACTATCCCCTGATTATACAGCTCGCTGTCCGATTCAAGCAAACTTACCAGCACAGCATATTCGCACTTTTTCTCTCTCCTGTCCTTGTCCAGCTCTTTGAAGAAGTGCTCATTTTTCTTCTTTGTGGAGGTCATATCCGCCTCATTTTTCATCTCAAACATAATAGACAGTATCTCGGTGCCGTCCTCATCAAAGTCCCTAAAAATATAGTCGCCCTTGCTCCCCGACTCATATGACACCAGATTATCCTTCCCGAACTGAGCCCTCGGGAAGGCCGTCATTCTTATAGCGTTGAACGAATTTTCGCAGTGCTGTTCAAGCGTCTCACCTATCATCTTGGTAGACATTTTCGCCTTCAGATCCTTATAGTATTCCACCTGTTCGTTAGCCGCCCTGAGCCTTGCTTCATACTCCGCCTTCTGAGAATCCCTCTGGCTTTCTAACTCTCTTACCGCTTCACTTATCTCGAGCTTCTTTTTCTGCTCGTTCACTTCCAGCTCCTGCTTGAGGAGCGCTATCTCATTTTTCTGCTTATAAAGGGCCTCTCTTGCGGCAGCAACATCCTTTTCCCTCTGAGAATTAGCTTCGCTCTTAGCCTTTTCCATGCGCAGTTCATTTTCCCTGTCCTTTTGAGAGAGCTGGCTTTTCAGGCTTTCTATCTGGCTGTAAAGCTTCTGGATCTCCCTGTCCTTTTCGCCCGTGATAAGCATAACGGCCTTTTCCTTATCGCTGTCATAGAGCTGTTTGTCGGCCTGTTTTATCTGGGCTATCCTGTTTTCGAGAGCTTTTTCAAACTCTGCATTTCTTACCTGTTCCGCAATGTTGGTGTAGTTGGTTTCGTCAAGCTCTATCACGCTTTGACACTTAGGGCATCTGATCTCCGGCATAATATTACCTCCTGAAAAAATAGATTAAAATGTGTGTATTTTGATATCGGTATAGTGGTACGCCCGATGTTTGGCGCTGGAAAACAATTTGTTTCACGCCCAGCTTGGGGGCTTTCCAGCAGCTACCACGTCTGCTGCTCGCCCCCAAACCCCTTCGGGTGTATAAACAAAAAGAAGAAAAACAAAATTGCTTTTTTGGCGGTGCTCGCCGCACGGCTATCTCACGCCGTACTGAGCGAGGACTATAACTTTTGTTCCCGCTGCTTTTCAATAGCACAAAGAATTTATATCCGCGCAGGTCAAGTCGGATAAAAATCGTCACTTTTTTAAACTGAAAAATCTTTTTTAGCTATTATATCATACTGAAAAATAATTGTAAAGAGATTTTGGGGGCGGTCGGAGAGGGGCGTGAGGGGGTGAGAGGTGAAAAGTTCAACGAAATGAACAAAAAGTTCATTTTTTTGAGCCGAAAGTTCAATTTTGAAAATGCAAATATTAAAAAAATGTTAAAAGTTCAATTTGGGTATTGAACTTTTGGGAGAAAGGTGGTATCATATATCTTGAAATTGAACTTTTTCGGAGGTGGAACTATGCGGAGGTTCATTTTTTCTCTTCAACTGGAGGCGCTGATGAGGAGCAAGGGTCTGAAACAGGCCGACCTTATACGAGCGGCCGAGAAAAAAGGGATCAAGCTCGGCAAAAGTCAGATGAGTCAGTATCTGGCAGGTAAAACTATGCCGAGAGACAACATACTGGAGTTTCTGGCGGAGGAGCTGGGAGTTACCAAAAAGGAACTGCTTTTAATGAAAGCGCCGGAGAGCGCAGTGATAAAGAACGGAGGAACTGAAATGAGAACATTTAAAAAATCAACAAAGCTGGACAATGTGTTATATGATGTAAGGGGACCTGTGGTGGAAGAGGCCGCAAGAATGGAAGCTGCAGGTATGAATATACTGAAGCTGAACATCGGAAACCCCGCACCTTTCGGCTTCAGGACGCCTGACGAGGTGGTCTACGATATGAGCAGGCAGCTGACTGACTGTGAGGGATATTCGGATTCAAAGGGGCTTTTTGCCGCAAGAAAGGCCATAATGCAGTATGCCCAGAACAAGAATATTCCGAATGTTACTATTGATGATATCTATACCGGAAACGGTGTGAGCGAGCTTATACAGATGTGTATGTCAGCCCTGCTGGACAGCGGTGAAGAGGTGCTGGTGCCGTCGCCTGACTACCCGTTATGGACGGCGTGTGTTACTCTGGCAGGCGGAACACCTGTGCACTATGTGTGCGATGAGGAGTCGGACTGGTACCCGGATATGGAGGATATCAGGAGAAAAATAACGCCTAATACAAAGGCTATAGTTATAATAAACCCGAATAACCCGACAGGTGCGCTTTATCCGAAGGAGGTGCTGCAGCAGATAGTTGATGTTGCAAGAGAGCACCAGCTGATGATATTCTCTGACGAGATATACGACAGGCTTGTGTTTGACGGAGAGGAGCACGTTTCTATCGCGTCGATGGCACCGGATCTGTTCTGCGTGACATACAGCGGACTTTCAAAGTCTCATATGATAGCAGGATACCGAATCGGTTGGATGGTAATAAGCGGAAACAAGAGGATAGGAAAGGACTATATCGAGGGGCTGAATATGCTCTCGAATATGAGGCTTTGTTCAAACGTGCCGGCACAGTCGATAGTGCAGACGGCGCTGGGCGGCCACCAGAGCGTTAAGGATTATGTGGTGCCGGGAGGACGTATTTACGAGCAGAGGGAGTATGTTTACAAGGCGCTGAACGATATCCCGGGAGTGTCGGTAGTGAAGCCGAAGGCTGCGTTCTACATTTTCCCGAAGCTGGATATCAAAAAATTCAACATCACCAATGATGAGAAGTTCGTGCTGGATCTGCTGAAGGAAAAGAAGATACTGATGATACACGGCGGCGGCTTCAACTGGTCGAAGCCAGATCATTTCAGGGTGGTATATCTGCCGCAGATGCCGGTGCTGCAGAAGTCAATGGAGGAGCTGAAGGATTTCCTGTCTTATTATCAGCAGGAATGAGGTGCTCAGCCTGTTTATTGAAACGAGGGATGACAGATGAGTATAATGGATTTGAAAGTAAATAACCCACCGGATCTGTCAGAGCCGTACAAAGAATTTGTACGGCAGATGTCGGACTGGTACGACGGTGGTGAGCTTCCCGAACGTGCAGGTCAGGATCTTCGATTTACTTTAGAGCTGCAAAGACAGAAGCTGCATTCGCTTGGACTTGATATGAAGTGTGAGCTTAAAAAGAATAATGGCAAGATAGATGTCGGGGGACTATCTTTCGGTGACAGAATATTCATAAACACCATTGTCGGCGGAAATATGGATCTGACAAGGAGCATTGACTGTAATCATGATCAGATCTATGAAAGCACAGAGGATATCGGTCTTAGTGCGATAATACAGAGCTTGAAGACGGATACACAGCCGAGTGCTGATATGGCGCTGAGCTGTCCGCACTGCGGTGCGCCGTCGACGCTTGGTGAACTGGAAGGCGGCTGTAAATTCTGCGGAACGAAATTTCTGATGAACGAGCTTTATCCGAAGGTTATGAATTTTTTCATATATGGAAAAAATGACAGGGAAAAAGACCGCGCCAAAAACAAGCGCGATTTTGCAAGAATTTTTGCGGTGTGCTGCGTACCGATGTTAATAATCGGAGTAATAGCCAACCTGTTCATAGATCAGACGCCAAGCAAGATACTTAATATTATCTATGGTATCACTGGCGGTATCTTTGCCGGAGCGTATATCGCCTTTATGATCTTTGTGTTCAAAAAGCTGTTTGAGGTGTTCTCCCTTATGGGAAAGCATTCAAGGGGCGGAGCGCATACTATGTCAACGCTGTTTTACGCGAGTAAGATCAAAAAGTATGATCCTGAGTTTTCATCAGAGTATTTCCGCGATAAGATAATGTCTCTGTTTAAAATGGCGGTTTACAGCAAGGGCGCGGAAGAGCTTGCGTGCTGCAGGTGTCAGTGCCCGGATAAAGCGGCTGATATAATTGAAGCACAGCTGTTCAATTTCAACATCAACGGCTGCAGCATAAAAGACAGGGTATGTGATGCTGAGGTCACGCTTTTTCTCGACTGTCTGCATTACACTAACGGAAAGATAAAGAGCAAAACCGACAAGTTCAGAATGAGTATAAGAAAGCACATCAAAAACCCGACCGAGCTTGGTTTCTCTTTCGCGGCAGTAAGCTGCCCATCGTGCGGCGGAAGCTTTGATGCACGGCATGTTAAGGCCTGTCCGTACTGCAATACCGAGTATTTGCATGAGGAACACGACTGGGTCGTTACTGATATATGGTGAATGAGTTCATCTTAACAACAAAAAACATCCCGAGGCTTTGTTGCTTCGGGATGTTTGGTTATGTGTGCTTATTTACGAGAGGACAAGGTCAAGTACCTGGAAGTTGGGCTTTGAATCGTCCATTACGGTTATCTCGACTTCGTGCTCTGCGACTTCATCTGAGGTGTAGACCTCGTCTGCCTTGGCGTAATTGCCCCAGCCGCCGGTGAAGTCGGAATTTATTGCTGCGGTGGATTCACCGTCTACCTTTACGTCTACTGTGCCATAGGTGCCGTCAGTGTTCATAAAGTAGATAATGCCGATGTTCTTTGCCTTTACTTTCAGCTTCAGGGTGCCGCCCTCAGTGGTGCCCCAGCCGTTCATGAACTGCTGGAAGGAGGTAACTGTGGAGAAGGTGCCCTCGTCTACGGTCTCTACAAGGTCGGAGTCTCTGTCGGCTATGACTGCGCCTTCATACTTATAATCGTAGAGCGATTCGGTGGAAGGATCAAAGGCTGCAGCGTCTGTGCCGATGGTGGAGATGTTGTCCTTTACGTTCGAGACAAAGTTTGTGAGGAGCTGACCCATAAGGATATGGCCTGCACTGTTCGGGTGAACAACGTCTGCCTGAAGGGTAGACCACTCAAAGTTGCCGGCCTCGATCTCGGGCATGATCGCGTCATGGTATGAGATCATAGGGATATTGTATGCCTGTGCTACTTTCAGGTGGGTGTTCTGCGGTGAGGTGCCGTCCTCGCAGGTAGGCTCAAGAATGATGACTGCGGGGTTATTCTCCTGTGCGAGGCACATTCTTACAAGGCTGTCCATGCAGGCACCGTAGAAGTCATTGTCAAGGTCGTTGATGAACTCGATGAAGATGATGTCAGGGTTCTCGGCGAGGACGTCTCTTGATGCTCTGTGAACGCCTATGTAGGAATCAGTTGCTCCGATGCCTGCGTTCATTACGTTGACATAGTAGCTTACGTTGTCCTCCCACCAGGTGCCGAACTGGCTGACAAACTGCTTGGAGGTGGACTCGGCAGAAGAGCCGGCGGTGATAGAGTCACCGAGGAAGCAGATCTTTGTGATCTCTTTAGGGTTGTCAAGAGCATACTGCAGCTTCGCTGCGAGACGGGTGGTGTCGCCCTCATTAAGGACACTTCTTGCGAGCATATTGTCGGTCGCGCCCTGTGTGGGGTCGAATGCGCCGTCATTGACGGGGTACTGCTCCAGAAGCTGACCCGAAACGCTGTCATCAACAGGTGTGTCAGGAGTGTCTGTGGTGCCGTCATCGGCCTTGCTCTCGGTCTGTGCTGCGGAAGTGGAAGCGCTCTCAGCTGCCGATGAGCTGTCAGAATCGCCGCAGGAAGTCAGAACTGCACAGCAAAGGCACAGTGACATTGCGGCTGCAAGAAATCTTTTCATAGCTTAGTTCCTTTCGTCTTCATATTAATTATAACCTCAAAAATCAGCCTGTACGCTGACAT